>DATMEZ010000142.1:0-2979 GCA_035556415.1 Povalibacter sp. | reverse complement strand
CGGTTGAACGACATGGAAGAGAACGAGAGCATCTCCGCCACGGCGAATACGGGTGCCGTCACCACTTGCGCACCATTACGCATTGCGCGGAACCATCCTGCGCTGCCCGGACATTTTCCGGGACAGCCGATCGTGCCTGGCGTGGTGCTGCTGGATCAGGTGCTGGCAGCGGCGCAGCGCTGGCTCGGCCGCAGCGTTCGCCTGCGGACACTGAAGCAGGCCAAGTTCGTGGCGCCCCTGCTGCCGGAGCAGGAATCGCAGATCGAACTGAAGTTCCAGGACAGCGAGTTGCGATTCAGCATTACGCGCGACGGTGTTGCCATCGCCCAGGGCTCGATGAGCGTGGACCTCGGAGCCGGCGCTTGAAGCAACAGTGGATCGAACGCCCGGAAGGCGGCAGCCTGTTCGCGCTGACCCTGATCCGCACTTTCGCCATGCTGTGCGGACGAACGGCAGCGCGCCTGGTGCTCTTCCCGGTCACGCTGTATTTCCTGGTCCGGCGCGGCCCCGAACGTCGCGCCTCGCGCGACTACCTGGAGAGACTGACCGGCCGCAAGGCAACGCTGTGGCAGGTCGCCCGCCACATCTACTGCTTCGCCGCGGTCACGCTCGACCGCGTCTTCCTGCTCTCGGAACGGTTCAAGCGCTTCGACATCCGCACCTACGGCCTCGATGAGCTGCGCGGCGCGCGGCGTCTGGAGCGTGGCGTGCTGATCTTCGGCTCACACCTGGGCAGCTTCGATGCGTTACGCGTCTTCTCCCAATTGCGCGAGGACGTGAACGTACGGGTGGTGATCGACGTCGAGCAGAATCCCGCGATGACTTCGGTGCTGAATTCGCTGAACCCGGCACTGGCGGCCTCCGTCATCAACGCCCGCCAGGAAGGCACGACCACGGCGCTGGCGATCAAGGAAGCGCTCGATGAGAAGGCGCTGGTCACGCTGCTGGTCGATCGCGCCCGGCCGGGCAACGGCGTCATCGCCGCCGACTTTCTCGGCCAGCCGGCACCGTTCCCGACGGCTCCCTGGATGCTGGCCGCGGCGCTGCGGGTGCCGGTAGTGTTGTGCTTCGGGCTGTATCGCGGCGGCAACCGCTACGATCTGCATTTCGAGCTGTTCTCCGAGTCGCTGAACATCGAGCGCAGCCGGCGCGAGGCCGGCTTGAGCGAAGTCATCCAGCGTTTCGTCGACCGGCTTGCCCATCACGCGCGCAGCGCGCCTTACAATTGGTTCAACTTCTATGATTTCTGGCACCTTCAAGCGCGCCCTGCTGATAGTGATGCTGCTGCCGACGCTCGCTCCGATGGCGGCGCAGCTGGACGCGGCTGACGCAAAAACGCTGATCTCACAGCTGGCGAAACCGACGCCGGCAACCATCGACTTCAGCGAGATCCGCTTCTCGCCGCTGCTGAAGCAGCCGCTGATCGTGTCCGGCACCCTGGGCTACCAGGGATCGACATCGCTGGACCGCCACGTGACCCGGCCCTATCGCGAGACCACCGAAATCCGTGGTGATTCGGTGCTGGTGCGCCGCGAAGGCGAGCCGGAACGCAGTTTCGGCCTGAAGCGGGCGCCGGAACTGCAAGGACTGCTGAGCGCCTTCACCTCGCTGCTGGCCGGAGATCACGCAGCGGTGGAGCGTGAGTTCACGATCGACGCCGCAGGAGACTCCAGCGCCTGGCGGATACTGCTGGCGCCTCGCGATGCGCGATTGAGCCGGCGCGTGAAGCTGATCCGGATCGAAGGGCGCAACGACGCGCCGCGCTGCTTCTCCATCATCGGCGACAACAACGGCGCGAGCGTAATGCTCCTGGGAGCAACGGCACACGCCGAGTTGCCCAAACCGGTGACCCGCGAATGGCTCGAACGCTTCTGTAGCCAGCCAAACGAATGAAGCGCACCGCGCCGGCCATTGCGCTGCTGCTCGGCTGGGCCCTGGCCCTGCTGGCCCTGGGCTGGTATGTGCAGAAGGATCTGGTTGTCGGCACCGATCTGCGGTTGTTCCTGCCCAGCCCGACCACGCCCGAACAGCGTCTGCTGCTGGATGAAATAGGCGAAGGGCCGGCATCGCGCGTGCTGGTGATGGCGATCGACGGCGCCGCGGCGGAAACGCTGGCCGACAGCTCTCGCGCCTTCGCCTCGGCCTTGAGCGAAAGCAAGAGCTTCCGCCTGGTGACCAACGGCGAGATGTCGCTGGATGCGGTGCCGGACGAACTGCTCGGCTATCGATTTCTGCTCTCTCCCACGCTGGATTCGCAGGCGCTCGACAGCAAGTTCCTGCACGATCAATTGCAGACGCGTGCGCGCGATCTCGCCTCGCCGGCCGGCGCCATGCTCGAATCATTCCTGCCGCGGGATCCCACGCTGGAGCTGCTGAAAGTCCTGCAGAACTGGCAGCCGATGCAGGAGCCGCATCGGCTCTACGACGTCTGGTTCGATGCCGATGGCAAACGGGCCCTGCTGATCGCGGAAACGGTCGCGCCGGCCTTCGATCCGGACCGTCAGCGCGCCGCCATCGATGAGTTGCAGCAGACGTTCCGGTCGGTCGACACCTCCGGTCAGCTGCATCTGACGGTCAGCGGCCCCGGCTCGTTCTCGGTGCTGATGGAGAAACGCACGCGCGGCGAAGCGCAGGCACTGGGAACGGCCGCGACCGTCGGCATGATCATCCTGCTGCTGATCGCATATCGAAGCATCGGCAGCGTGATCCTGAGCTCGCTGCCGCTGGCGAGCGCAGGCGTCGCTGGATTGCTGGCGGTGAGTTTGCTGTTCGATGCGGTTCACGGCATCACGCTGGCATTCGGCTTCACGCTGATCGGCGTTGCGCAGGACTATCCGCTGCACCTGCTCAGTCATGAGCGCCCGGGCAGCTCGCCGCTGCAGTCGGCCCGCAGCCTGTGGCCGACGCTGGCCACCGGTGTCGCCAGCACCTGCATCGCGTACGCCACGTTCCTGTTCTCGGGTGTCGTGGGCCTCGCCC
>DATMEZ010000141.1:0-105512 GCA_035556415.1 Povalibacter sp. | reverse complement strand
GAGAATGTCGTAGCCGCGATAGTGCAGATCGTTGCCGCTGCGGCCCACCGTGCACAGCGCGGTGTTGCCCGCAACGGTGCCGGAGAGTGCCACTGACTTCTTGGGTTTGAATCCGGAGACGGGAGCGTCGGTCATGGAAGTCTTCCTGTAGTTGCGGAACGCGGATCGCGCCCTTACTTGCGGGACGCGAACAGCGCGTCGAGGTGTTGTTCGTACGCGTGATAGCCGATGCGCTCGTAAAGTTCTTCGCGCGTCTGCATCGTATCGACCACGTTGCGCTGGTGGCCGTCGCGACGAATCGCCTGGTACACGTTTTCCGCCGCCTTGTTCATGGCGCGGAACGCGCTCAGAGGATACAGCGCCATGGCGACGCCGACGTCCTTGAGCTCGGACAAAGCGAACAGCGGAGTCTTGCCGAACTCGGTCATGTTGGCCAGCACCGGCACCTTCACGGCCTCGATGAAGCGCCGATAGGTCGGCAGGTCGAGCGCCGCCTCGGCGAAAATCGCATCGGCACCCGCCTCGACGCAGGCGATCGAACGTTCGATCGCGGCATCGATGCCGTGCACGGCGATCGCGTCGGTGCGCGCGATCAGGTAGAAATCCGGATCGGTTTTGGCATCGGCCGCGGCCTTGACGCGATCCACCATCTCGTCGGTGGACACCAGCTCCTTGCCCGGGCGATGGCCGCAGCGCTTCGCGCCGACCTGGTCTTCGATGTGGCAACCGGCCGCGCCGAACTTGATCAGGCTCTTGATGGTGCGTGCGATATTGAAGGCGCTCGGACCGAAGCCGGTGTCGATGTCCACCAGCAGCGGCACGTCGCACACGTCGGTGATGCGCCGGATGTCGGTCAGAACGTCATCGAGCGTGTTGATGCCCAGGTCAGGCATGCCCAGCGAGCCGGCTGCCACGCCGCCGCCCGACAGGTAGATCGCCCGGTACCCGGCCCGTTTCGCCAGCAGCGCGTGGTTCGCATTGATCGCGCCCACGATCTGCAGCGGCTTCTCGGCCGCCAGGGCCGAGCGAAAATTGGTTCCAGCTGTCGCCATCGCCGCCTCTTACATAGATGAGTGTGCCCAGCGGAGAGCAAGTCCCGTGCCATGCCGCCGGCGCCGGAGGCGAACGTAAGCCCTTGATCTCACGATGCCCGCAGGACCTGTTTCATCCTTGAACCGATAGCCGTTTCAAGCGCGGAACAATATAGTTCCACCATGGAACACATTGAAACAGCGAGCCCGCCATGAGCACCCCGATGACCCGCATCGCCACACCGCCGCGCATCGTTGCGGTGGGCCTGCACCGGATCAAGGACCTTCTGCATAGCCTGGCGCCGAGCTACGCCCTGACCGCCCGGGTCGAAGTGCTCGACAGCGGCTTCGAGCCGGCAGTGGCCAGCGTTCGCGAGCTGAGCCGCTCGCAGCCCGTCGATGTGCTGGTGGCGGCCGGCTCGAACGGTGCCTATCTGCGGCAACACCTCGATGTGCCGGTGGTACTCGTGCGCGTCGGCGGCTTCGATGTCATGAGTGCGCTCGGTCGGGCTCGCGCCATCTCATCTCGCATCGCACTCGTGACACACGGCGCCGTTCCGCTCGAAGTCCAGCAGTTCAACGCGCTGTTCGGCCTCGGCATCGAGCAGCACAGCTATCGGACAACCGACGACGCGAAGAATTGCGTACGGAGCCTGCGAGCCAAGGGCATCGAAGTCGTGGTCGCTCCCGGCCTGGTGACCGACCTGGCCGAAGAAGCCGGCATGTCCGGCGTGTTTCTCTACTCCGAAGAAGCCGTGCGCGAAGCACTCGACGATGCAGTCGAGATCGCGCGACTCTCACGCATGGAAGCGGCGAAACGCGAGCGTCTGAACACGATCCTGGGCCAGCTGCGTGACGGCGTGGTGGCTGTCGACATGAGCGAGCGCATCGAAACGCTGAATCCCGCGATGGAGCGGTTGCTGGAACGACGGGCGAGCGACCTGATCGGCCGCAAGCTGAGCGAGGTGGCGCCTGAGCTGTCGCTCGTGCGCACCTTGCACGAACCGCGCGCTGAAATCGACGAGCTACAGAAGCTGGGCGCGCGAGCGGTGCTGACCAGCCGACTGCCGATCACCGAACAGGGCGCGCAGACCGGTGCCGTACTTACCTGCCAGGACCCGGAGTCCATTCAACGCGTCGATCGTGATCTGCGCGCGCGCCGGCACAAACCAACGATGGGCGTGCGCTATCGCTTGTCGGACATCGTCGGCACCAGCCCCGGCATCGCGCAAGCCCGGCTGCTCGCGGCACAGTACGCTCGCAGCGACGCCACCGTACTGGTCTTCGGCGAGAGCGGCACGGGCAAGGAAATGCTGGCGCAGGGAATTCACGCAGCCAGCCGGCGCTCGAATCAGCCTTTCATAGCGGTCAACTGCGCGGCGTTTCCGGAATCGCTGCTCGAGAGCGAGCTGTTCGGCTACGAAGAAGGCGCATTCACCGGCGCCCGCCGCGGCGGCAAGCTGGGCTTATTCGAAGCCGCACATACGGGAACGATCTTTCTCGACGAAATCGGCGAAATGCCGGTGTCCCTGCAAACACGCCTGCTGCGTGTGCTGCAGGAACGGGAGATCCTGCGCGTCGGCGCCATCGAACCCACACGTGTCGACGTTCGCGTGATTGCAGCGACGCATCGCGACCTCACCGAACGCATTGCCAGCGGCGATTTCCGCCGCGATCTGTACTATCGACTGAACATCCTGCGGGTCGAGCTGCCCGGTTTGCACCAGCGGCGGCAGGATCTGCCGGAGCTTGCGGCACACCTGACGCACAAGATCGCGACCCGCGCCGGCATCGACATGACCGACGATCCTCGTATCCGCAAGCTGCTGCAGGCGGCGTGGAATTACGACTGGCCCGGCAACGTGCGCGAGTTGGAGAATCTCATCGAACGCATCGCCATGCTGGAGCCTGCAACGGATGCCGCATCCGCCGAGGCACAACTGCGCGATCTGGTTCCGGAAATCTTCCAGGAAGGCCGGGCTGCGCGGCGGGACGCTTCCATCTCGGCACAGCGCGAAGAGACGGAAGCCCAGCTCATCCGCCGCGTGCTGGCGGAATGCAACGGCTCACAGGTCGAAGCCAGCAAACGTTTGGGAATCAGCCGCACCACGCTGTGGCGGAAGCTGAAACGCGAGCGCTCGACTTAGGGTCAGCCCCACTTGCGCGGGGTAATTCGGACGTCCCAAGCGGCCCCGGTCACACCCGCCAGCGACGCACCGTGCGCTGGAAGAACAGGCTGTTCGGGATCTGCAGCACCGGCGGAGTCTCGCCTTCGGGCACGATCTCCTTCAACGTGGTGTAGATCAGGTTGATGTCGACGACCTGGCCGCGCAAGCCGGGTTTCTCGCCGTTCTCCAGCAGTTCGATCTGGTCGTACAGGCGGAACGGTCGAGTGGCGAAGATCAGGAACGCGCAGAAAATGTTCGACAGCACGCTCCAGGCGGCGAAGAAGGCCACGGCCGCCACCGCCACGAAGCCGGTGAGCGCCGTCCACAGCACCGTGGGCGACACCCCCAGCTGTTGCAACACCAGCAGCAGCGCCGCCACCGTGATCAGGAAGGACGCGACCCGGCGCATCCCGACCACCAGCTCCATCGGCAACACCGCCCGAGCGCCCAGGCGCTCGATCAGCGATCGCACCAGCCGGCGCAGCAGCCACGCGCCGACGATGATCAGCAGCAGTTCGCCGACCGGCAGCAGCACGTTCAGCCATTCACGCATCCATAGAGACAGGCTTTCCATCATGGGTGCTCAATCACGATTGCAACGGACGAAGCCGCCATTCTAGCCGCGCCGTACAGTGATTGCGGCTGCCGTCGGCGACAGCCGTTACAATGCGTCCCCATGCGCATCGTCACTTACAACGTCAACAGCATCAACGCCCGGCTCCCCAACGTGCTGCGCTGGTTGCAGGAAACGACACCGGACGTGGTCTGCCTGCAGGAATTGAAGGCGCCGCAGGAGAAATTTCCCGAAAGCGCCCTGCGGGACGCAGGTTACAGCGCGATCTGGCAGGGGCAGAAGAGCTACAACGGCGTGGCGATCCTGGCTCGCGACGGCCAGCCGGCGGAAATCCGTCGCGCGCTGCCCGGCGATTCCGAGGACACCCACAGCCGCTACATCGAGGCGACCGTGCGCGGTGTCCTGATCGGCTGCCTCTACCTGCCCAACGGCAATCCGGCCCCGGGCCCGAAGTTCGATTACAAGCTGCGCTGGCTGGAGCGTCTGAGGACTCATGCTGCAGAGCTGGCCACGAGCGATACGCCGGTCGTGCTGGCGGGCGACTACAACGTCATCCCCACCGAGAAGGACGTGTACAAGCCCGAACGCTGGGTCGATGACGCGCTGTTTCGAATCGAAACGCGCGAGGCCTTCGGCAATCTGGTCAGCCAGGGATGGACCGACGCGCTACGGCACCTGCATCCGGATCTGCAGATCTACACGTACTGGGATTATTTCCGGAATGCCTACGTGCGCGATGCCGGCCTGCGCATCGATCATCTCCTGCTCAATGCGCCTGCAGCCAAACGCCTGCAGCGAGCCGGCGTGGATCGGGACGTGCGTGGTTGGGAGAAGGCCAGCGATCACGCGCCGACGTGGATCGAGCTGGGCGAGTAGCCGCGGGCACGGTTTACTCACCGCTCATCTGCGGAGCCTGCCTCGTCCATGCAGGCAGGCTGACTTGCTCCTTGGCTTCGTCATTCCCGCGCAGGCGGCAATCCATCCAGATCAGCCAGATGGACTCCCCTTGCGCGGAAGTGACGGGTAACCAGTCTTTCTCAACCGGACGTCGGCATGACGAAGCCGGCGTGGACTGCGTCTGACTTCGGCCAGCGCTGCGTCACCGTCTTCACCCGCGTATTGAAGCGGATGCCTTCCATGCCGTACGCGTTGTGATCGCCGAACAGCGACTGGCGCCAGCCGCCGAAGCTGTAGAACGCCATCGGCACCGGAATCGGTATGTTCACGCCCACCATGCCGACCTGGATCTCGTGCGCGAACTCGCGCGCAGCCTCACCGCTGCGGGTGAAGACCGTGGTCCCGTTCGCAAACGGATGGCTGTTGATCAGCTCGACCGCGGCCGCGAAGTTCGGCACACGCAGCACGCACAGCACCGGTCCGAAGATTTCGTTCTGGTAGATGCGCATCGACGGCTTCACGTGGTCGAACAGCGTCGGACCGAGGAAGAAGCCCTTCTCGAAGCCCGGCACGACCAGGCCGCGGCCGTCGAGCACCAGCCTGGCGCCTTCGGACTCGCCGTGATCGATGTAGCCGCAGACATTGTTCAGGTGCTCGCTGGTGACCAGCGGCCCCATCTCCACACCGTCCGCATCGGACGCGCCGACTTTCAGTTTGCCGAGCCGGCGCACCAGCCGTTCGATCAGTGCATCGGCCGTCGCATCGCCGACCGCAACGGCGACCGAGATCGCCATGCAGCGCTCGCCGGCCGATCCGTACGCCGCACCGACCAGCGCCTCACACGCGCCATCCAGATCGGCATCGGGCATGATGACCATGTGATTCTTCGCACCGCCGAGCGCCTGCACGCGCTTGCCGTTGCGAACGGCCTGCTCCTGCACATAGCGCGCGATCGGCGTCGAGCCGACGAAGCTGACCGCAGCGACGCGCGAATCGTTCAGCAACGCATCGACCGCGACCTTGTCGCCCTGCACTACGTTGAACACGCCGTCGGGCAAGCCTGCTTCCTTCAGCAGCTGCGCCATCCACAGCGAAGCGGAAGGATCGCGCTCGGACGGCTTGAGCACGAACGTGTTGCCGCAGGCCAGCGAGATCGGAAACATCCACAGCGGCACCATCGCCGGGAAATTGAACGGCGTGATGCCGGCGACCACGCCCAGTGGCTGACGCACGCTGTAGCAATCGACGCCGCCACCGACGTTCTCGCTGAACTCGCCTTTCAGCAGGTGCGGCGCGCCGCAGGCGAACTCGATCACTTCCAGGCCGCGCTGCACTTCGCCGGCGGCGTCGGGAACGGTCTTGCCGTGCTCGCTGGAGATGATCCGCGCCAGCTCCAGTTTGCGCTGATCGAGCAGCACGCCGGCGCGATTGAGAATCCGCGAACGCCGCAGCGCGGACATGCGGGACCAGGAAGCGAAAGCGGCCTGTGCCGCATCGACCGCGGCAGTCACCTCATCGACGCTACTCAGGTGCACCGACCTGGTCGTCGTGCCGGTGCTCGGTTCATAGACGGGTTTGCGGCGCGCCCCATCGTTCACCAACAGGCGGCCGGCAATCCAGTTTCCAATCGGGGCGGTATTCGTGGTCACTTCGTTCTCTTAAAAGTCTCAAGGCGAGCCTGGGGCCGGGTGCCGGATCGCGGCACGCCGCCTTGCTCGCAATCGTTCAACAACTGATTCCTGGCGTACCCGGCCGCGGTGAAGCGCGCCGGGTGCGCCGTTTTCCTCAACCCGTCTCGCAGATGTATTCCAGGATCGGCTGATTGCTGCGCCGGTGGGTCTTGCTCACCGACTGCCACGGCTTGGCGTACATCTCCGGGTCGTCGATGGTGACGTCGTACTGCAGGCTCTGGCCATCCTCGGACAGCGTGTAGCGCTCGATCAGGTGCAACGCCTCGCTGTGCGGATGGCCGCGCATGTCCAGCCACGACTGGTCGTTGAAGCCCACCGTATCGATCACCAGCGAGCGGCCCTCCCAATGGCCGATGGAGTGACCCAGCCAGGTCGGATCCGGGTTCTCCGGATGCTGGCCGTCGATGTACACGCGGCGCACGTGCTGGCCGTACTCCATCAGCAGGTACACCACCTTGGGCGTCTGCACGATCTCGAACGGGAACGCCAGGTTCATCAGGCGCGGAATGCCCGGCGGCTTGCAGATGGCCAGCGGGTCTTCCTCGGGCTTGAGCTCGTTGAACAGCTTCTCCGTCTCCGGAAGCATCGGCGGATTGTCGGATAGCGACTGCACGAAACGCGCACCCCAGGTGCCCGAAATGTCCGGCGGTGAATCCGCTGGCGTGGCGTCGGGTGCTGCCTGCGAGGTCGGCGAGCTCTGTCCACACGCCGCGGCAGTGGCGGCTATCAACGCAATGGCAATGCTGCGCACGGTCGTTTTCATGACTGCTTCCTCACGGCGAAGGCTTCTTGGCGGCGCTCGGCGGCGGTCCGCCCGTGCCTCCGGCCATTTCCAGCGCCTTGCCGTCCGGACCGACGATCTTGCGCAGGTAGCCGAAGGGGGTGCCGTTGCGCATCGGGTGGAACGACACGGTCACCTTGTCGCCGACCTTGAACTGATCGCGCTTCCAGCCGGAGCGCGCCATGGTCAGCGCCGAGTTGGCCTCGATCTGCCACACCTGGCTCTTGCCCTTCTCGGTGACGTTGAAATAGATCTGCACGTGCGGATTGATCCAGGAAAACTTGGTGACGACACCGCTCAGCGTGACCATCCGGGTCTCGTCGAACATCGCCTGCGAATGGTGCGCGAACGCCGGTGCGCTCAGACACAGCAGCGCCGCTGCGAGCCTCAGTAAATTACGAACTTTCATGACAACCTCCACTCTCCCCGACTACACGATGCGCGCGCCGACATCCTGCCCGATCACTCGCTGCTTCTGAGGTCGGCCGGCGCGAAGTGCGCCGGCCCGACCTTCTCGCTCGAACTCTTACTCGACGCGATCCCACACGCCGATGCTGGTCACTTCCTCACCCTTGGCGTTGCGGCTCTTGGCGACCGAAGTCCGCGTCTTGCCGTCCGGTGAAATGGTGATGTTGAAGCGGATCTTCTCCTCGCCGTCCTTGATGTCGACCAGCGCGTAGGTATGGTCGTCGACGCGCTCGAACACGTTGAAGTCCGCGGACGGATTGCCACGCTCGGGGTAGCGCTGACCGTCGAACCGGCCGAACGCCTCCATCTGCGTCGCCTTGCCCGAAGGCGGCGTCATGTCCAGCGTGTAGCGGAAGCCGTCGCCCTCCTGCCACATCTTGAAGATGGCGGTGCCATTGCCGGGCGACGAAGACTTCGCCGAATTGCGCTTCCAGGTGCCCAGCCACGGACCGACCGGCGATGCGGCCTTGCTGGCGGCGGCTTGCTGCTGCTCGACCTGCAACACCTTGTCCGGATCGATGCGGATGACCACCATCCGGAAGTCATCGCTGACCTCGACGATGTTGTGCGGAGTGTTCGGCGGCAGCACGACGTTGTCGCCGACCTTGGCCGTGACCACCTGGTAGCGCAGCGCCTTGCCGCCCTGGCCCGGTCCGAACACCTTCCTCACGCCTTCGGCAGCGTGGTCGAACTCCTTGGGATTCTGCAGGTCGCCGCCGAACACGAAGGTGGCGCTGCCCTGGGTGACGTGGAACACCTCGGTGATCGAGCTGTGCTCGTTGGCGACGCCATCCCAGTGCTGCGGACCGTCGTTGTAGGCCACGGCGCCGATGCTGATGTTGCCGGCCGGACCCTTGGTGTCCACGGTGCGCACCACCTTGTCGATGTTGCGCTGATTGCCGAGGGTCGACACGACGGCCGCCACCTCGGAGGCCGTAACGACGGTCGCCTCGCCTCGCGGCGCGTGCTTCTGGGGCGCAGCCGCCATGGAACTGCCGGCGATCGCCAGGCCGACCGCCGCTGCAAGGGCGCTCCAGCGCGTCATTGTCATTGTGGAATCTCCGTGGTGGATTGCTTTCATGGATGGTTCGGTTGCAGTGCGTTCGCAGCGCCTGTCACTTGCGCGCGGCCACGGCACTGGCCAGGAATCTGGTTGCGGCGTCGGGGAAGCCTTCGACCACGGCGACCACAGCCGCGGCTTTGCTGCTGTCGAAAGCAGGATCGAGCTTGCGCGCGGCTTTGTAGAAGCGGGCCAGCGCGGCTGCGGTGTCATCGCCCTGCTTCACGTAGATGTCGAACCTCGCAACGTCCGACAGCTTGAGTCCACCCGCCTTATCGAGCGCAGCATCGATACCGCGCGCGACATCTTCCGCCTGGCGTGCAGCGTCCGCCTTGGCGCCGCTCTTTTCATTTCCGCCGATGCCGCTGATGAAGACCACACCGTCTGCGGTAACCGATTGCGCAAGATCACCCTGCGGCACGCGCGACAACGTCGCCGGCTTGTTGCGCGAGGCGATGACGTTCAGCTGCACTTTCAGACTCGGGATCGTGGCGCCATCCAGGACGATGACCGTGCCGGAGCTCGGTGTCTGGTCCAGGTTCGGCACCCGCTTGCGCAGGTAATGCTGCAGCTTGGCCGCCGCCTGCACCGGATCGGTGCCCTTGGTGACGTACAGGTTGTACGAAACCACGTTGGCGATGCCCAGGCCCGCGTGCGACATGTTGGCCGCGAGGATGGCCACCATCTTGTCGATCTCGCCGTCGAGCGTCTGCAGCGTGTCGAGTTCACCCTGGGTCGCCGCACCGTAGAAGTCCAGCCCCTCCAGACCGAACGAGGCCACGAACTGCTCGTTGCCGATGGATTCGACGCTCATGCGTGGGCCGAACATGATGGGCACGCGCGTCATGCCGTTGGGCGCACGGCCGCCGACGAACTCGACCATGATCTGGGTGGCCGGATCGGGAAACGACGGCACCAGCACGATGGTGCCGGCGGTGGGATTGTTGGTGAGCTCCGGCCCCATGCGCCGCAGGTTGCCGATCAGCTTGGTGAAGATGCGCGATGGTTCCTGCGCGCCCACCTTGAGGAAGATGGTGTGCCGCATCAGGTCGCCGACCTGAAGCTTGCCGGCTTTGAGCATGGCCTCGATCTTGGCCGTGACCTCATCGACCTGCTCCAGCACCGTGCCGTGCGTGCCATAGATCGCCGAAGGCAGGATCAGGCTGCCGGCATTGCCGATCAGTGCGACTTCCTGGCCCGCGATCGTGGTGGTGTCGGCCGCTTGGGTGGTGTTGGCCGTCATTGCCAACACACCGGCCAAGGCCAGGGCCAATGTCGTCACCTGGCGTCGCACCGCGACCCTCTTCTTGCTCTCGTGCACGGAATTCCTCGAGTTCGTTCGCTCATTCATGAGTCGCCGCGTCCGCTGCCACCGGGAAGCGCGTGAGCTCCTCGATGCCGTAGAGCTGCCCGGCCTTCATCACCTTGCGCACCTTCGAGGCATCGCGGATGTCGACCAGCGGGTTGCCTTCGACGAAGACCAGATCGGCGATCTTGCCGGCCTCGACGGTGCCGATGTCTTGCGCGACACCGAGCGCTTCGGCCGGAACGATGGTCGCGGCGCGCAGCGTGTCGTAGGGCGAGATGCCGGCCTTCACCATCTGCACCAGCTCGTTGTGGGTGCACATGCCGGTCGGCTTGAACGGCGTGTCGGTGCCGATGACGAAGCGCACGCCGGCAGCGTGGAGCTTCGCAATCGACTTGCGCACGTTGGCCAGCATCTCGGCGCCGCCGGGAATGTCGCCGGAGCTGTACTGCGGACCGTTGCGCACCCAGGAAGGCTGCAGCGCCCAGCGCGCCTTGGCGATCGTGGGATCGTGATCGACCATGTCGGCCGACGGCGTGAACAGCGACAGCGTCGGTGCGTTGGTGATGCCGGACTTGCTGAGGATCTGCACCACGTCGTCGTACACCCGCTGCAGATTGCTCACCTTGGAGGAGTAACCGCGGCTGGAGCCGGCGACGAAGAAGTGCTCGGAGCTGTCCAGGCCCATGAACGCCGCCGGGTAGATGTCGTGCGACGTGACCGGAATGCCGGCGCGATGCGCGGCCGTCACGATCTTCTGGCGCAACGGCTCGCTGGTGTGCATGTACGACTTGATCACGTCGTAGCCCAGGTCGCTGGCCAGCTGGATCTGGCGATCGACGTCGTCGAGGCCGATGGCCGTGCCCATTTCCCAGATGGTCTGATCGCCGTCGAGGATGTAGCCGGTGACGAACATGTTCGGGCCGGGCCGCTGGCCGGAGGCCAGTGCTTCCTTCTCTTCCAGCACGTCGCCCGGAACGTTGCCAGGGCTGCGCACGGTGGTGATGCCGTAGGCGAGATTCAGCCGCCCGTAGGTGGCGCCGAACTCCTTGATCAGGTGCGAGTGCGTGTCGATCAGGCCGGGCATGACGGTGAGGTTCGAGGCATCGATGTAGCGGCCTTCGGGCCGCTTGTCGCCGTGCGGCGCGATCGAGCGGATGCGTCCGTCCGCCACCACGATATCGACATCGGTCCGCGCCGCCTTGGCAACGCCATCGACCAGCAGGCCGGCGCGGATGGTCACGACACCTTCGGCTCGCTTGGAGTGCCAGGTGAGCGGCAACGGCACTTCGCGCGAGCGGCCGGTCTTCATGTCGAAGAGGTGCATGATGCTGCCGGCATTGACCAGCAGCAGCCGCGAATCGGCCGACCAGCTCTGACCGGTGGTGATCAGGTCAGCGAGCTTGCGCGGCGGGGAGAAGGCGCCGTCGTGTTCTTCTGCGGACTGCAGCCACAGTGCCGAATCCAGCTGATAGACGAAATGCTTGCCGTCCGGAGAAATGACCGGACCGTCGCCGGAACGGTTGCCGATCGAGCGGTCCTTGACCAGCGTCAGCTCACGCGCCTTGCCGCCGTCGATGGGCACGATGGCCGCCTGGTTGAAGCCGCCGATCAGATACGACTGCGTCTGCGACTGCGACAGATAGGTGGAGACCAGCAACGACTTGCCGTCCGGCATCCACACGGGATAGCCGGGACTGGAACCGGCGGCCTCGATGAGGCGATCGGCGCCGCTCGCCAGATCCAGTACGTGCAACTTTTCCGTGTACGCGCCATAGGCGTCGACATAGGCGAGCTGCTTGCCGTCAGGCGACCACACTGGGCGCATTTCCGCGCCCGGCGCATGCGTTACGCGCGTCTTGCGTCCCGAGGACAACTCCATCGTCCAGATGTCGAGGCTGCCACCTCGATCGGTGGCATAGGCAATGCGCTTGCCATCCGGCGACCACGCCGGATCCACGACTGCATAGGGGCCATCATCCGTGAGACGCCGCGGAGTGGCACCGATGTTCATCGTCCACAGTCCGCCCAGCGCCGTGAACGCAATCCGCTTGCCATCGGGTGAGAGCACGGCACGCTGCACACCATGCACCGGCTTGGCCGAGGACGACAGCAACTCCTGCACCTTCTTGCGATAGTCGTCCGCCCGCCGCACCTGCAGCTCCGCAGTGAACGGCACGATCTGCGCCGCGCCGCCATCGACGCTGCGGCGCTTGATCTTGCCGTCCGCGGTGTACAGGTATTCGCGATCGTTCAGCCATTGCAGGCGGAACGGATGGAAGTCCTCGCCTTCGAGAAACACTTCGTCGCCGCGCATGTACTTCGCCTGCGCGCCGTCGAACTTGACGAACAGCAGATCCTTGCCATCGGGCGTCCAGGCGGGAACGCCGGCCGGCGCAATGCTGGGGCCGCCAAATGGCAGCTCGATCGAGGCCGTCTGCCGCTCATGACCGCGCAGGTCGGACACGTAGATGCCCGAGGCCTGGCGACGATCGGAGAGATAGGCGATCTGCGAGCCGTCGGGCGACCAGGTGGCGCGGCTGTTGCCGCCAGGGCCAAAGCTCAGCTGCTTCAAGCTTCCATCAACCAACGAGCGCGCCCAGATGTCGAACTTGCCGGTGCGCGTGGAGGTGAAGGCAATCGACTTGCCGTCCGGCGACCAGCTGGGCTCGCGCTCATCGAAAGGGTCCGACGAAAGCGGTCGGGGATTCTCACCGTTCGCCCCAATCACCCAGATCTTCCAGTGACCATCACGATTGGATTGAAAAGCGATGACGCTTCCGTCGGGTGACCAGGTAGGTTGACGCGCATCGAACAGCGCATCGGTGATCGGCACGGCCTTGCCGCCCGCGACCGGCATCTTGTAGAGGATGCCCTGCAAGTCGAACACGATCTGTTCGTGATCGGGCGAGAGCGCGATGGCGATGCTGGTGCCCTCGCTCACCTGCAGCGTGATGGGTGCAGCCGCGATGGCGGGCAGCGCCGTCAGCTGGCCCAACGCCAGAACGCCGGCGACCATCGCCGCGCGCGTGAATGCATCAACCATCTGCTTGCAACTGCCCACTTATCCGCTCCAGTTCACTTCCTGACGCAGCAGCGCGGCAGGACCCAACTCATACGCTTCTCGATCCACCGCGCCCGCTCATGACGCCGTTATTTCCCGGATGCCGCGACGGCGCCTTCCGTGTTCGCTGCGTTACCGATCTCGATCGGACGCATCGCAGACTCATCCAAGCGACCGACTACAGGATGAAGCCGATCCAGCGGCCCAGGAACACGATCACCACCCAGCAGGTCAGCGACACGGCACCCGCCAGCCGCACGGCAGTGGGCGGCTTGGGCGCGCTGTCCCATTCGTCGATGGAACGCCAGGTGCGGCCGTGGAACACCAGCATGTTGATGCCGGCCAGCACCAGCAGCAGCATCTTCAGCTGGAACGCCGGGTTGTCGACGTAGAAGGTGGCGTTCGAGATGAACATCGCCAACCCCGACAGCAGCGCGACGGCAAAGCCGGTCCACGCGAACGGCAGCATCTGCGCCGAGACATCGCGCACCGTACGGTGGGTCGAGGCGAACCCCAGCAACCGCAGGTCCACCATGCCGATGGTGCCGATCACCAGCGCCAGTCCCAGCACATGGATGGTCTCCAGGTTCGGGAACAGGTAGCTCGAACCGGCGATCCCTTCGGCGAGCGAGGTGCTGCCGATCCACTCGGCCACTTGTTGAATGAGCTCACGCATATGCGATCCAGCGGCCACAGAAAATGATTGCCGTCACCAGCAGCATGGCCACCACGACCACCGGGCGCATGGCCGGCGAAACGATGCTGACTTCGTTCCAACGCTGCGGCTGCGACTGCACTGCCCGATGGAAGCGGCGCGCCAGCGGCACCAGCAACACCAGGCAGATCATCTTGATGAAGAAGAAGCGGTTGGTCAGCGCCCGCGTGGGCTCGGCAATGATGAGCACGGCGCCGCTGAGCAGCAGCACCGCCAGCGCCCACCAGGTCGGCGGCAAGAGCCGCTCGGTGAGCGAGGCGATGCTCACGTGACGGGCGCTCAGTCCCAATAGCCGCAGCGACAGCACCGCTGCCACCGCCACCACCACGCCGATGGCCAGAATGTGGATGCTCTGGAACGCAGGCACCACCCACGCCGTCATCTTGAACTGCGTGCTGAGCGCCGTGGCGTCGAGCCAGGAGATGAATTGCTGATAACTCACGATGGCCTCACTTCACCAGGCCCGCGGCCCGGTGACAGCTCTCGCATGCTTCGTCGAGCTGCTCGCCGATGCTGAAGAAAGCGGTCTCGTCGTGCTGCTCGGCGGCTTCGGCCGCCTGGCGCGCCACCTTGCGAACCAGCTGCACGTTCGCATCCCATCCCGGGAACGGCAGGCGGTGCTCGGGGTGCAGCAGCACCGTGATGACTTCGCTCAAGGTGAGCGCGGCGCTCTCCGCCTCTTCCCACTCTTCGTCATTCTTGGGGAACAGCGAGCGGTGGCCGGCGGAATCGGTGACCCATCCCTGCCATTTCCACATCTCCTGCGCCGAATGCTGGATCACGTGGCCCATGAGCTCCTTCATCGGCAGTACCGATACTGCCGCCTTGGAGGTGGATCCGGCCGGCTCGGCGGCCCGCGAACGGTCGCTGCCGGCAACAAGGCACAGGCCGATGCCGACGCAGGCCACGAGTGTGCGTTGGAACGTTGTCATGGTCGTGCTGTACCTCGTCGGATCATCGACAGACGGCTGCCGGGAAACTGCACTGCGTGCGACGTTCGCGAGCTTGCCGCGAGCCACGAAGTGACCGCTGAGCTTCATCTGCATCCCCCCGGAAAATCTGCTGTCAGGCGCTCATCGCAGCGGCGTATTCGTCGCCACGTTCATTTGCGGCGAGAAGGACGTCGCGCGCAGGATCTTCGTCTCCTGGGCGCTGAAGGTGCCGGCGATCATCTGCCGGAAGGCCTGCCATTCGGGATCCTGGTCCATGCGCTCGCGACGCGCCTCGCGATCCGCCATGCTGGCGAAGCCCCACATGTGGATGACCTGCTCCAGCGCGCCGATCTCACTCACGTAGCAGCCGATGTGATGCCCCAGGTACCGGCGCTGCAACGCCAGTCCGACGGATTCGTAGCGCTGCAGGTACTCTTTCATCCGCCCGTGAGGAATGGTGTAGGTGCGATGGTCGACAAACATGAGGGTGCGTCGTCCTTCTAATCGTTATGCAATCGAAGCCAAGTGCAGAAAACGCTGCGGGCACTTTAGGAGCGGGAGCCGCCGGAACTCAAAGACAATTATTGAATAGCTGTCATACCCGTGCGGCATGGTAGCTGCCGTCATCGGCCCCGTACGGCATGACCCGCGGCTCGCAGGCCGCCATGAAGTCACCATGCCTCAGGCATTTGCTTAGTCAGAACCGGACGGCGAGCGCAGGGGCCGCCGCATTGCTCGGCTTCAGCGGTTCCGCCAACGCGCTCACCTTGGATGTGCCGCTTGGCCGCGGCGCGACGAACGTCAGCAGCCGGCGGGGATTCTCCACCAGCATCGTCGCGATCTGCGCGTCGGTGACGCCCTGGCGTTTCAGGTACGGCACGAACCGCTCCAGGATGAAGGCGTAGCCAGTGCCGCCGTAGGTCTTGAGACTGGTCTTGGTGCAGATGTCGTGCGACAGCAGGATCTGGCTGGCATAGCCGGCCTTGATCAGCTCGATGATGGTCTTGGCCACTTCCGGATCCGCCGCGCGGGCGCGGGTGAGCAGCGCCGACTTGCCGATCAGGTCGAACTGCACCGTGGCGCCCCGCTGCAACAGCGCAATCAGATAGGCGGTGTCGCCCGCCAGAAAATCCGAGTGACCGAGAACGACACGCGACAGATCCGCACCCTCGGCCTCGAGCATGTCGAGGATGACGTCGTGTTTCTTGAAGAAACCGAGCGAGTGTACCGTGACCGCAGCGCCGGTCAGCCGGCTGGCGCGGCCGGAAGCGCGAATGATCTTGCTCTCGATCGGTCCTTCGGGTTTGCCGGACGTTCCGACCTCACCGATGATGCCGGCGCGAATGCCGGTTCCGTCGACCCCTACGGTCACGTCGCGCACGATCTCGCGGGTGAGGTCATCGACCGAGCGTTGCTCCAGGTCCTTGGTGTACCAGGCCTGCGTATACCAGCTGGCTCCCATCACGACATTGACGCCGGCGGCCTGCGCGACGCGGCGCAACCCCTGCGGATTGCGCTTCAGCCCGATGCTGGAAACGTCGACGATGGTGCCACCGCCGTGACTCTTGAAATCCGCCACTTCCTTGATGGCGGTCTTCTCATCGTCCAGGTGCCAGTTGTCGCGATTCGGCGCGCCGTACAGCACCGCCGAGAGAATATCCATCGTGAGCGGCGCCTCGTAGATGCGCAGCGCCTCGCCCTCGGTCGGCTTGGTGCGGCCGGTCATGCGCCACAGATCCGGCCGGTCTTCCGGCACCGAGAAGTCGATGAAGATGTGCTCGTGCATCAGTGTCCGACCAAGCTGGTCCGGCGCCATCGGTCCATTGACCGTCATCACTTGTCCGGCGAGATTCGGAATCGGCGCCGTCGCATCCGGCGACGCGGCAAACGCGAGACCGCAGACACAACCGGTTGCCAGCAACAGTGCAGTTCGCAAACCTTTCATCGTCCACCTCTCATCGATTCAGCAAGCGGTCCTGCGGACAGCACAGTCCTGCGGACAGCACAGTCCTGCGAACAGCACAGTCCTGCGAACAGCACGGTCCTGCGAACAGCACGGTCCCGCGAACAGCACGGTCCTGCGGGACGGCACTCGGCAGGCACGCCGTAAATTCGAGCGCATTCACGACTCCATTGCCGGCCACAGTGTTCGTCAGCGATCCGTCTCGGCCACGACCTGCGTTGCCCGCGGCACGATCGGCAGGAGCAGATGCGACGGATAGCGCGCGCTGTGATGTATCGTCTGCGTGGCCACTTCGATGCGGCTGCCGGTCGCGGGATCCTCGCCGGTGTTCAGATTGCGATCGAAGTGCGGGAAGTTGCTGCTGGAGACCTCCAGGCGAATGCGATGCCCCGGCAGGAAGGCATTGCTGGTCGACCAGAGATCGATGGTGTACTCGTACACCTTCCCAGGCTCGAGCAACGAGCCTGGCGTTTTGCCACGCGTCTGCCGATAGCGCGCACGCAAGATGCCTTCCTGCACGTTGCGCGCATAGCCGTCCGGCGCGACGTCTACCAGCTTCGCCGTCCAGTCCGTGTCCTTTTCGGTGGTCGCAGCGTAGAGCGTGAGCGTCACGGGCCCGGTCACCTCGACCGCTTCCTGCAGCGGCTCGGTCGTGAACACCAGAACGTCCTGGCGCTTCTCGACCGAACGCTGATCCAGTGGCCCGACCGAGGTGAGCGCCGCACAGCACGAGTTGCCGCCGGTGGTGGGCACGGGATCGTTGGGGTCGTATACGAACTTGTCGGTCGGCGCGGAGCGCGAGCCGGGCCGTTGCGTCGACAGCCGTCCGTCGCCATCGAGCGTGTTGGCGCGCCCGTCGCTTGTCAGATAGTACTTCGTCGGACGCGCACGCTGCAGCGGCCACTCCTGCTCGTAGCGCCACAAGTTGTCGCCCATCACGAAAATCTTGACCGGCGGCTCGTCCTTGACACCGTTGTCGATGCCCTTGAGCCAGTAATCGAACCAGCGCAAATACACCTTCTGCATGTCGACCTCGGCCGCCACACCGAAATCGACCGCATCGGGACGGGCCGGTCCCATGTACGAGTTGTTGCGGCTGCTAGCACCGTGAATCCACGGCCCTATCATCAGCCGCTTGCCAGCGCGCGCCAGCGGCTGGCCCTTCGCACGCACCGCAATATCGTCCTGAAGCGTGCCGCGCAGGAAGATGTCGTACCAGCCGCCCACACTGAGCATCGGCACTTCGATCTTGTCGTGCGCCGACTCGAAGCTGATGCCATCCCAGTACGCATCGCGCGTCGGGTGCGCAAGCCAGTCGTGATAGTGCGGAGCGCGGTGACCCGCGACAGCAGGCGCGTCGGCGATCGGCAGAGTGCGATATGCGGCCATCATGTCGACGGCGCTGCCAGTCGACTGGCTCACCTGGCCGTCCATCATCATTGCCCCCCACGACAGTGCGAACGCATAGTTCAGCGCACCGTCGACATACATCCAGTTGCCGTGGATGTCGGGCGTGGTGAATTGCGGCGCCAGTGCAGTGAGATGCCTGGCACCACGAATCGCCGGCCCCCACTGCGTGTAGCCCGAGTACGAGCCGCCCATCATGCCGAGCTTGCCGCCGAACCAGGGCTGCTTGCCGATCCAGGCGTCCATGTCGTAGCCATCGTCCGGCTCGTGGCGGAAGGGATACCAATCGCCCCTGGAGTCATAGCGGCCGCGCACGTCCTGATACATGTAGACGTAGCCGCGCTCGGCGAACCATTTCGAGACGGCGATGGCCTGCTCGGTGTTGTTGCTGTAGGGAGTTCGGTAAAGGATCGCCGGAAACCGGCCGGGCGCGTCGGGACGGTAGATGTCGACCGAGACGGTGACGCCGTCGCGCATCGGCACCTGCACGTCCATCTCGACCTTGACCTTGTAGGTCGGCTTCGACAGCAGCGCCTCGTCGTAGTGCTGCACCGGCTGTCCGACGCTGTTTGCCGGCCGCGGCGCATCAACGCCGCGCGGTGCTGCCCACGTGTGCATGCCGCCCAAACCGATCGTCAGCGTCAATGCCGCAAGAAGTCGCATGCTCATGCTTGGTCTTCAGCGCGGCCTGTGCGCGGCCGCTCCCTATCTTGATTTCGTATGTCCGTGGCGTCGTGCGGCCGCGGTTCGTAGAGGGAAGATAAACGCCATGAGGCCGCGGGCGTCCAATGCCGGTGCAGCATGGAATTCGTGCGGGTCTGTTATGGCCTTGGCGCGAGGCAAATCGGTCCTGCCGCCGCCCGAACGGGGGGAACGGCGGCGGCAGGACACTCCGCACCCGCTCTCTCGAGCGGATTCTTGTCGATCGTCAGAAGCGCATCACCGCCGTCACACCAGCCGTGCGCGGCCGCAGCGTCGTGGCGCTCAGCAATCCCGAGGGAATGCCGAAGAACGTCACCGTCGCGCGGTTCTTGCCGAGGATCGGCTGCTCGTTGAACAGGTTGTTCACGAACAGCGAGACATCCCAGCCGCCCAGCTCGGTGCCGAGCCGGATGTTGGTCTGGGTGATGTCCGGATCACGGAACAGCGTGTACTCGTTGTAGCCGGAGTTCTTCGGGTTGAAGAGCTGGCCCAGCTTGTTGCGACCGCTGTAGCTGTAATCCGCGCGCAGGTACGACGGCAGGTTCCATGCATCGAAGGTGTACTGCACGGCCGCATTGACGCTCGGCTGCGAGCCATTCAGGTAGTCGCCTTCCGTGACGATGTTGAGCGTGCCGCCGGTGGAGATCGTCTCCTGCGCCTTCACCTCCTGCCAGCTGCCGTTCAAGGACAGCAGCAGCGAGTCGAGCGCGCGCCACTGCACGGCGAAGTCGAAGCCGCGGCTGCGCACCGAGCCGACGTTGGCCGTGAACGACTGCGTGCAGTTGGTCAGGCGCACGTTGCGGATCTGGTCGTCCCAGTCGATCTGGAAGACGCTGGCATCGACCTGCAGGTTGCCCTGGTCGAGCGTGAACTTGGTGCCCAGCTCGTAGCTCCAGACGCTGTCCGGATCGTAGGTCTCCGGTGCATTGCTCAGGCCGATCTTCTGCAGGCTGTCCGTACAGGCCTGGCGCGCCGCCAACGGCGCATTCGCACCGCCCGGACGGAAGCCCTTGGACGCGCTCGCATAGAACAGCGAGCTGTTGTCGGTCTTGTAGGACACCATGAACTTCGGCGTGGTCGCCGAGCTGTCCGACTCGGAGTGCTGGAATTGCGGGAACGGCAGACCGCTGGTCGGACCGCCGTACTTGTTGTCGAACTCGTTGGTCATCTCGGCGTAACGCACGCCGACGGTGGCGGTGAGGTGATCGGTGATCGCGTAGTCCACCTGGCCGAAGCCGGCCTTCTGCGTGTCATTGACCTCGGCGAACTGAATGAACGGATACAGGCCGTCCACCAGCGGCTGACCCCACAGCTGCAGCACACAGGCATCGCCCTGACAGCCATTGCCGAACGGACCGACCGAGATCAATTCGCCGATGTGCGGCGCCACGACGCGGCGGTCCAGCGCTGTCTTGGTGCGTGAATAGAACGCACCGATCACCCACTTCCAGCGCGAGTCGGTGTTGGTCGACTGCAGGCGCACCTCCTGGGTGAAGAAGCGGTTGCTCTGGTGGTCGATGCTGGGCGTGGTCGCCCAGACCGGATCGGCGAACAGTACGCCGGCGAAGATGCCGCCCTGGAAGAAGCCGAAGTCGGTCTGGCCCGACTGCTTGCGCTCGTAGTACGAGGTGTTCGACAGCAGCTCCATGTTCTCGAAGGCGTAGTCGATCTTCAGCGCCGGCAGCGTGATGCGCTGCTTGCCCCACTGCTGCGACTGGTGGATGTCCACGTAGTCGCCCTCGCCGACGTTGCCGTACGGCTGCTCGAAGACCGGCAGCGGCTGCGTCGCGCCCGGCGGCGTGCCGGTCAGCCCGTCGGAGGGCAGGTAAAACGCGCTGGCGCCGTTCGCTTCGATGTCCTGGAAGTAGAACGACGGCGTGATCGTCAGGTTGTCGGTGGCCGCCCAGGCCAGTGCCAGGCGCGCCGAAGTGCTGTCGGTCCAGTTGTTGTTCTTCTGTTTCACCTGGCCGGTGTAGTAGTCGACCCAGTCGACGTAGCCACCATCGCGCCGATTCCAGACACTGGCGCGAAAGCCGAGCTTGCCTTCGATGATGGGCGCGCCGCCGGCGACGCCGATCTCGTAGCTGGGTGCGCCGTACTGCGTCGTTGCAACCTCGCTGCGCACGTAGGCCGAGGAATCGGTCAGGCTCGGCGCCGGCGTGATGAAACGCACCGTGCCGCCCTCGGAGCCCGAGCCGAACAGCGTGCCCTGCGGGCCACGCAGCACCTCGACGCGCTGTACGTCGAACAGCTTCGGGTAGGCGTTGTCGGCGAAATTGCCGCTGGCCAGCACCGAGCCGACCTGGATCGGCGTGTCGTCGATGTAGACGCCGGTGGTCGCCTGGCCGGCACCCGAGCTGACGCCGCGGATCGAGATGCTGTTGCTCAGGTCGTTGCCGAAGCCGCCGCCGCCACGCGAGAACTGGATGCCGGGAGCAAGGCGTGCGATGTCGTCCACGCCGCGGATGCCCTGCACGTCCATCTGCGTCTGGCTGAAGGCGCTGATGCTGATCGGCACGTCCCGGATGCTTTCCTCGCGCCGCGTCGCCGTCACCACGACTTCTTCGAGCCCGGCGGTCGCCTGCGGCCCATTCTGTGCAGATGCTGCGCCGGTCGTATCAAGCAGTGCAGCCGCCGCCACGACAATCCCGACGTGCACTCGGCCCGAGCCGGCAAGCCGGCGCGAAATCTCTCGATCACTCATCATCAGCCCCCATGTGTCCTGAACAGGTCCCAGCGGGCGGGCGCGCCGTTTACGAGCTCGTCCAAGCGACTGCACCGCGAGCTCGATGGCGGCACCACGCAAGGCGTTCTCGTCCGTTTGCGTTTGCGCCGCCGGATCTTCGAATCGGCGGGGACTTTAGGAAATGCGCGAACGCGAACACAAAGACCATTTTTCGATGACGGTGATATCGCTACGGCATGGCGCGCGAATTGCTCGACAGAAATTCTCAACTCAGATGACGTGGCGCAGCGCCGCCAACGACGAAGCTCACGCTCCTTGTCATCTGCGTACGCGCAACCGGCGTCGATTTGTCATCCTGCAGATCAGGCGCTCGCCCCTTCAGAAAAGCCGTATGACCCGGCGCACCGTCGATGCGCCGGCGCAACATTACATTTAATTAACTCGTGAACGACCCATGCCGCACCGGTATCAGGGTCATCGAAATTCGGTCTTTGAATTCGCACTCGGGCCGCTCCTAGAGTCGCCGTGGGGATAAGCAACAGACGCGACCGCATGTCGCATCTGCAGTGAATTGACCCGTCAATCGACAAACCGGTTGCACGGGGCGTGAGCGCCTGGTGGCTCGCCACGGAGTTCAAGGCAACTGCTTCGGCTGCGCCCATGCATCGGTCCCAAGAGATCCATGTGCAGGGGGAATTAAGTGAATACAAGATCAAGAGCCAAGCGTGCAGAACTGCTGACGGCCTTCGCGGCCCTGGCAGCCAGCACTACCGTCAGCGCTCAGGTGCTCGATGAAGTGACGGTAACGGCGCAGCGCGCCGAGACGGATCTGCAGACCACGCCACTGGCGGTGAGCGCGGTCAGCGAACAGCGCATCGAACAGCTGAACGTCGCCGACATCAAGGAACTGGCGACGTTCGTTCCGAACCTGACCGTGATTCCGACGTTCGCCTACGGCAGCGGCGTGCCGAAGATCACGATTCGCGGCATCGGCGCAGGCGGCCTGCCCAGCTGGGGCATCGCGCAGGACAGCGCAGTCGCCACTTACATCGACGGCATGTACTACTCGCGCAACCCGGGCTCGATCCTGAACCTGTCGGAAGTGGAGAACGTCGAAGTGCTGCGCGGCCCGCAAGGCACACTGTTTGGTCGCAACACGACCGGCGGTGCGATCTCGTACCGCACCTACGCTGCCTCGCCCGACCGACTCAGCGGCTACGCCGAAGCGGAGCTCGGCAGCTACAACGAGCGCAACATCAAAGCCGGCATCAACGTGCCGCTGGGCGATGCCTGGGCGGTCCGCGTCGCGGCGGCCGATCTCAATCGTGACGGCCAGATCGAGCGCGGTCCCTTCGACTACGGCGGCGTGAACTCCCAGGTGGGGCGCATCGCGCTGCACGGCGACATCACCGACAAGCTCACTACCGACCTCGGCGTGTTCTACACCAAGAGCGACACCAACGGCGAGGCGCAGGAATTCGTGGCGTTCAACGTCCCGCCGGGCGCCACGGTCGGGCGGCAGATGCTGGCGTTGAGCCTGGCGCTGCAGGCGCAGGGCGAGGCGCCGATCGGCGACAACGATCCACGCATCGTCCGCGGCATCGGCAAGCTGCCGCCCTACTGCATCATGGACGACATCAACCCGTACACCATCAGCGGCCCCTTGTGCGACACCCATCGCCGCTTCGACCTGACGGTGGCGACCGCCAAGTTCAACTACCAGCTGAACGACAACATCAAGGCCAGCTCGCTCACCGGCTTCCTCAAAGGCGGCTCCAACTCGGCCAACGACGCCGTCAACATCGGCACCTGGGCCCGCCAGCTGTGGCAGAACTTCAAGAGCGCGCAGCAGGAGTTCCAGGTCAATTTCAACTACGACAGGTGGAACGCGGTTGCGGGTCTGAACTATTTCTACGAAGACGCCACCGAGGGCGAGGACACCTACGAGGCGGATTTCCGGCCCTGCCAGAGCTATCGCTCGATTCCGAACGGCAATTGTTTCGATGCCGACGGCAATCCGACCCAGCGCTTCCTGGACTGGCCGGCGATGGAGACGGCGCGCATTCTCAGCGGCGACCTGATCCATCGGCGGCGCGAGAACTACTGGCAGAAGACCAACTCCATCGCGGCATTCGCGCAAGCCACCTATCACCTCACCAACAAGTGGGACGTGACCGGCGGCCTGCGCTACACCAAGGACAAGAAGCGCGGCGGCATCGAGTACCTGCCGAACGCCGAGTATGAGCCCGACTACTGGTACTCGTACATCGATGGCGAGCGCAACTGGAACGCAACCGACTATCGCATCGCGACCCAGTATCAGCTCACCGACGATTTCATGGTGTACGTCTCGCGCTCCAAGGCCTACAAGGCCGGCCTGATGGACGATGCCTCGGTGGAACGCACCATCAGCAACGCCGATCACGCGGTCGAGCTGGTGTGGACCGACCCGGAAGACCTGGTGTCGAACGAGATCGGCATCCGCTCGGAATGGTTCGACAAGCGGCTGCGCTTCAACGCCACCTACTTCGACATGGTCTGGGGCAACCGCTCGGGCACCGATTCGTTCAACGACGAGAACGGCAATCCGCACTTCTTCTCGATCAACGAGGCGGACGTGACCTCCAAGGGCTACGAGATCGAAGCCTCGTTCGCGATCACGCAATCGCTGCTGTGGAACGGCTCGCTGTCGCACAACAAGACGCGGCAGAAGGACGATCCGACCTTCGTGCTGGCGGGTAACGCCGAGGACAACTGGAACATGGGCCTGGTGCACACGCTGGACTTCCGCAGCGGCGGCACCCTGACCTCCTCGCTCAACTACTCGCACACCGGTCCGGTCTACACCTTCGACAACGAGGAAGGCGCCGAAGACGATCCGAACACCACGCCGGGGTACGACTTCACCAGTGCCCGTGTCACCTATACGGCGGCGAGCGGCAAGTGGAGCGTGGGCGTAGCGTGCCAGAACCTGCTGGACGAAGACATCAGCTATGGCCGCTGGAGCATCGGTGCCTTCTACGGCGGCAACGGCACCGACCCGCAACAGGAGATCCGCGCCCGGCCGCGCACTTTCACGGCGACGTTCCGCTACAACCTGTAATCGCCTCCCCGTGCGAAGGGAAGACTGCCCCTTCCACTTTCAAGCCCCGGTCGCAAGGCCGGGGCTTTTTTATGGGCATGACAACACGGTCTTCTGCCAGAACCGCGCAGAACAACACCGCGACGCAAAGCAGCAGCGCTAATCGAGCGTGTCCGCTTTCACCAGCACCAACGCCGCCACGGTGAGACTGGGCGGACCGATGTTGCCGTAGCCCGGCGAGCAGCGAACCCCATCGTTGAGGATGCTGACGGACATGTGCGCGAGGATCTGCTTGCGTACGGCTCGCACCAGCTCGCAGTCCGCCGGCTCCAGGCGCATGCGCCGATCGCTGGCAAACGACACTTTCTGCCATCGCGCCGTGAAGCGCGGCAGATCGGTAGCGCCGGCAAGTTGTTCGCCTCGGCCGCGTGCGATCAACTCGTCACGCGCGGTGTGCGTCGTCAATGCCTGAATGTTCTCCGGCGTCGCCGCGACGGGTGAGTGGAACAAGATCTCGAAACGTGCGCTACCGAGCATCTCGTTGCACGAGTAATGGCTGATGCGCACATCATCGCGGGCGCCGATGCTCAGCAGGATACTCGTGACTTTCGTGGCGAGCGCGCGGCAGGAGTAGAAAGAACTGTCGCCGCGATACTTGAAGACGATCCGTTGTGGCTTCCAGACCGCATCGAGCGGTGCATCGACCAAGGGCTCGGTCGATCCGGCAGGAACCGCGGCTGCACCGAGCAGCGCGGCGAGTCCGACCAGCAACGTGAATCCGCGTCCGACATGGAACTGCGTCATCGCCGTCTCCCCATCCAATGGCAGCCAACCTCGCAGGGCGGGGTCGTCCGTACGCTGCGGATTCCCCATCGCTGTAGGGGTTAAGACGACGCACTGTATGGGAGAGTTGCGGGATATCCGCGGCTACCGGCCGATTCCATGAAAGCGCCGGTCCAGGCGGAATTTTTGACGGCTGGCACCCGGGACGGCCCCCGATCAAGCTGGCAGCCGCCATTGGCCGCGCGAACCCGACGATCAGCGGTCCTCGACCGGACTGGGCAGCGGCTCACCTGCAAGATGGGCGGCAACGTTCGCCAGCACCAGATCGCCGATGGCAGCACGGGTCTCGACCGTGGTGCTGGCGATGTGCGGCTCCAGGATCACGTTGTCCATGCCGAGCAGCGCGGCCGGCACCTCCGGCTCGTTCTCGAAGACGTCGAGCGCGGCGCCTTTGATCGTGCCGTTGGCAAGCGCAGCGATCAACGCCGCATGGTCGACCACCGATGCACGCGCGATATTGATCAGAAAGGCTTCGGGTCCCAGCGCCCGCAGCACTTCCGCATTGACGATCTTCGAGGTTTCCGGACCGCCGGGACAGGTCAACACCAGGAAATCCACCTGCCGCGCCAACGCGACCAGGCTCGGCACGTAGGTCCAGGGCTTGCCGGGCTTCGCGCGCGGACCGGTGTAAGAAACATCGAGTGAAAAGGCGGCAGCGCGCCGCGCCACGCCCTCGCCGATTCGGCCCAAGCCAACGATGCCCAGCCGCTTGCCGTGGACGCGCGTGGAATTGGGCAGCAATCCCTGCTGCCATTTTCCTTGCCGGACGAACCGATCGCCGGCCACGATCTTGCGGGCGAGTGCCAGCAGCAGCGCAATGCCGTAGTCGGCTGTATCCGCCGTGAGCACATCCGGCGTGTTGGTGACGCGAATGCCTCTCTCACGCGCCGCGACGAAGTCGATCGCATCCAGGCCGACACCAAAAATGGCGATCAGCTCGAGCTTCGGCAACGCCGTCATGAGCGCCCGATCGGCGCCGATCACGCTGCGCGTCACCACCACGCGCACTCTATCGGCGATGCTGGCCAGGAATGCCGCCTTGTCGTGCGCCAGCCAGAGCCGGTGCACGACGTACGACTGCGCCAATGCGGCGTCGAGCCGCTGCTCGACCGGCGCGGTGATGAGGATCTCGCCCTGGTACATGGCGCCTTCAGTCGAACCGAACCGTGAGCGCGACATGGGGACAGAGCTGATTTCAGCGATACGGCAGGGCTGAATTCCGGTCAGCCGCCGAAGCGTCCTTCCGGCAGGCCCTGGACACCGGGGCGCACCACGAACAGGCTGCCCGCCAGCGGCTGCTCGGCCAACTGCTCGGGCGTCAGGCGCTGGCACGCCGAGGTGATGTAGAGCTCATCGAAGTGCTCACCACCGAACGCGCAGCAGGTCGGCTGCGACACCGGCAGGTTGATGATGCGATCGACCCGGCCGTCCGGCGTGTAACGCACCACGCGGCCACCGGCGTACTCGGCGTTCCACAGGCAGCCGTCGGCATCGATCGCCGAGCCGTCGGGGCGGCCGGTGCTGCCGTTGAGATCGGCGAACAGGCGCCGGTTGCTGATCGCACCCGAGTCGATGTCGTAATCGAACGTGTGGATCACGTGCCGGTAGGTATCCGACAGGTACATGCGCCGGTTGTCGGGACTGAAGGCCAGGCTGTTGGGCACGATGAGGTCATCGAGCAACTGGGTGAAATCGCCCTGCGGATCGAGCCGCCACAGCGCGCCGGTCGGAATACGCTGCTTGTCGTTGAGCGTGCCGGTGATGAAACGCCCGGCACGATCACAGCGGCCGTCGTTGAAACGGTTGTCGGGATGATTCGGCTCGGGCACGGCGAGACGGGCACCGACCACCCCGTCGCTGGACAGGCGGAATATCGCGGTAGTCATCGCCGCCAGCAGCGAGCCATCCTCGCACAGGCAGATGCTGCCGATGATTTCCGGCAAACGATGCGAGGTGTTGGCGCGCGTCGCGGTGTCATACGCATGCAGTGCCGGGGCACGGCCGTCGACCCAGTATAGGCGCCGCGTACGCTCGCACCAGACAGGGGATTCGCCCAGCAGATTTCCAGGAGAGCAAACGACATCGATCTTCATCGGCAAAGTTCCATCCAGGTCGTCATGAATCCGTCGGGGTGGGCGCACGCCCGGCGCCGTCTCAGGCGGCGTCGTCGATCTTGGGCATCTGGCTCCAGATGTACTTGGAGCGCTCGGTGGCGATGGCCTCGATCAGGCCCTTCACCACCACCAGCGACAGCTTGTGGCACTGGTCCGCCTGCATGGCCACCGCCAGCGCCCAGGGAATGCTCGGGCTGGAGATCGAGGCGACCGCGACCTTGCGCTGCTCCAGCTCGTTGAAGATGGAGTCCAGGGTGACGATGGTGTGGCCCAGGCCGTTGCACACCATCGACTTGATCAGCCAGAAGCCGCTGCAGTTCATGGTCACGTTGAGCTTCACGTTCTGCTCGTCGGCGATGCGTTCGATGTGCGAGCGCAGCAGGTTGCTGGTCTCGGGCAGGATCAGCGGAAAGGCCGAGACCTCGGCCAGGGTGTAAGAAGACTTCTCCAGCGACCCCGCCGGCCCCACCAGACACAGATGATCGAACAGCAGATCCTGCACCACGATGTCCGGGTGCGGTGTCGGCCCGTGCATGATGGCGAGATGGATCTCGCGGTTGATCAGCATGCGCTGCAGATCCGAGCTGTAGCCCTCGACGATCCGGTACTGCAGCTCGGGGAAGAGCTTGCGCGACTGCTTGATGAGCCGCGGCACGATGTATTCGCCCGGCGTGGGCAGCACGCCGATGGTCACGGTGCCGCGCGGCACTTCGCTGGAGATGACGGCGCTTTCGTGCAGCGTTTCGATCTGCCGGAACAGCGAATGCGCGCCGCGCAGCAGGCTCTCGCCCGCTTCGGTGAGATCCACGCCCTTGGCGTGACGCATGAACAGCCGCACGCCCAGGTCGTCCTCGAGCGCCTTGATCTTGCGGCTGATGGCCGGCTGCGCGATGTGCAGCCGGTTGGACGCGCGCGAAAAACTCCGTTCCTCCGCCACCACGGTGAAATAGTGCAGCCCGGTGATGTCGAAATGAGAATAGGATTTCACGTGTCTGCGCCTGTTTGCAGCAACTCCCCTGTCGTTGATTCCTGGCTGGCGTCAGTGGACGCCGCACCGTACGGGAAGCTCACCACCGCTCCGGAAGCCAAGGACAAGTCGCCTTGTCATGCATCGAGCGCTCCCCTGTAAGGCCTTGGACTAATACTTCGTTGAGCCGGCCTTTGCATCGCAAGCCGCGCAGCGCGGCTACTGCCGGATCTGCGAGCGTTGGGCTCAGCTGCGATCTTGGGACGATCCGTGACTATAGTTCAATGACAATATTTCTATAGAGATCATGCCGGTTTGGCATGGCTCGCAGCGCAGCAGAGATCGCCCCTGGCACTACCGTCACGCGCAAGATTCTGCCTTTAAATAAAGATCCCACGACAAACCCATTCGGTCGCGGCCGGTGCTGGCGCCCGCTGCGCAGGGCGTCACCGACCGGGTCACGGGAGACTCACCATGCCAATCAGGCATCGCGCGCATTCAGCGATTGTATTGGAAGCCTGACGATGCCCGTTCCTAGAATCCCTTAACACATTAAGTCCGGGCAGGCTGCGCGCACTGCGCATACGGCCTGCCGGCGGCACACGAACCGCAGGGGAACGACAGCCAATGAATCGTCTCGACGGCAGCCAGATGATTCCCGGAACGGGCGACTTATGACGTCCGCCGAGCGCCGGACGCTGGGCAGATTGCCGGACAGCGCCTTCGGTTGCCTGGACCTGCCGACGCTCGACGCGAGCCTGATCCAGGCCTACTACGCCCTGCCCGACCTGACCGGAATGATCTCCGACGCACTGGATCTGCACGGCGTCGGCGGCGCCATCAGCGCCTCGCACCTCGTTCCCAGTCTTCCCACCCGTCGGGTCGTCGGCCCGGCGCTGACCGTTCTGAACCGCCCGCGCTTCGTCGAAGTGAGCGCTGCCGCCAGGAGCCGCGACAACCGCCTCGGCGACATCGAGGCCCACAACCTCGCACGTCCCGGCGACGTGCTGGTGGTGCAAGGCGTGGAGGACGCCTCCAGCATGGGCGGCATCGCCGCTGCCATTGCCTCACGCCAGGGCGAAGCCGGTCTCGTCATCGACGGCGCGGTGCGCGATCTCGAATCCAGCCGCGCGCTGGGCCTGCCGATCTGGGCGAAGAACATCACGCCGAAGACCGGCAAGTGGCGCGTGGAAACCGTCGGCATCAACGTCGAGGTGACGATCTGCGGCGTCACGGTCCGCCCGGGCGACCTGGTGGCCGCGGACGCCACCGGCGTGTGCTTCGTTCCACATGCTGCGGTTGCCGACGTACTCGTCACTGCGCAGGCCATCGCGCAGGACGAGGATCGCCGCCAGAAACTGATCGCCGCGGGAACGCCGCTACCCGCCTTGATCGCAAGGCGCACTTGAAGCCGTTGAAGGGCCCCGAGCCAATAAAGGAAGACTCACCGTCATGATTGTCGATCACCGCACCTACACCATCCCGCATGGACGCATGAAAGAGTATTTGCAGCGCTACGAAACCATCCTGCCGGTACAGCGTCGCCACCTGGGCCTGTACATCGGCTGTTTCGTCAGCGAGATCGGACCGCTCAACCAGGTGATCCATCTGTGGGGGTTCGCCAGCATGGCGGACCGTGAAGCTCGCCGCGCGCGGCTGGAGCAAGACCCGGAGTGGCGTGCCTTCCTGGAGAAGAACGCCGGAACCTTTACTGCACAGGAAACGAAGATCTTGCGTGCGACCTCATTTTCGCCGCAGCTGACGCTGCCTTGAGGTGTACGGCTCAAGGACGAGCACGTTGATCGCAGGGGGATACGCGCCGCTGGCACCGAATCAGCGCGCGGCCTGTCGACCACCCTACCTAATTCGTTGGGCGAATCAGAGCATTCATTAATCACACAAACGGAGTGGGGACATGACGAAGAAATTTTCACAATACCGATGGCCACGAGCTGCAGGCACCACCTGCCTGCTCGTGGCGGGAACGCTCTCGGCTGCACAGACGATGGCGCAGACGCAGTCTTCCGGCGCGAGCCTGGAAGAAGTGGTGGTCACCGCGGAGCGCCGCGAGGCCAGCCTGCAGGAGACGCCGGTTTCGATCACTGCCATCAGCCAGGACAACATTGCCAAGCTGGGCGTGTCGAACGTGCGCGAGCTGGCCGAGTTCGTGCCGAACCTGTCGATCATGCCCAGCCAGTATGGCGATGCGGCTCCCAGCATCTCCATTCGCGGCGTCGGCGGCGGCCAGGCGCTGCAGTCCTTCGGTGCAGCCGCTGAGCGCAACGTCGCCGTCTACATCGACGGTCTCTACTATCCGCGTACCTTCGGTTCGATCACCGGCGTGACCGAAATCGATTCGGTGGAAGTGCTGAAGGGCCCGCAGGGCACCCTGTTCGGCCGCAACACCACCGGCGGCGCCATCAGCTATCACTCCAAGAAGGCCAGTCTCGGCACGCTCGGCGGCTTCGTGGAAGTCGAAGCCGGCAACAACGGCCGGCTGAACTACAAGGGCAACGTCAACCTGCCGCTGAACGACCAGTGGGCGGTGATGCTGCAGGGCGCCAGCCTGAACTACGACGGCTATGTCGAGCGCGGCAACGAACCGCTGAACAACAGCGACACCATCGCCGGCAACCTGCAGCTGCACGGCGAGCCGACCGACCAGCTCACCGTCGATTTCGGCTACAGCTATACCGACTTCCAGACCAACGGCACGCCCAGCAACTTCGTCCAGTTGAGCTGGGACGAAGCCGCGGCGCCTGCCGGCGACGTCGCCGCCGGATTGCGCGGCCATCTCGGTGCGCTGAGCAAATACCTGGTGGCAGCGGGAGAGCCGCGTCTGGGCCAGGACGATCCGCGCATGATCATGGGCCGCGGCCACGTTCCGAACTACTGCATCCTGGACGACGACGATCCGTTCACCATGGGCGAGCTCTGCGACACGTTCAACAAGAGCAAGATGCACGTCGCCAACCTGCATCTCACCTACGACCTCAACGACCATGTCCAGCTGGGCTCGCTGACCGGCATCATCCGCACCGACGTCGACACCCGTACCGACAGCTACTACACGGGTGGCTATGCGCGCGATTTCGACCAGCAATCGAACTCGTTCCAGCAGGAGCTGCAGATCAACCTGAACTATGACAACTGGCACGCCGTCGGCGGCCTGGTGTACTTCAGCGAAGACGCCAAGGAGCACGAGCTGACCACCGAGCGGCTGATGACCAGCTACGACGACAACTCCGACGTGCTGCGCAAGCGCCGCCAGGAGGCCTACGACTACAGCACCAAGTCCTGGGCAGCCTACGGCCAGGCTTCCTACAGCTTCACCCGCTGGCTGGAGGTGACCGGCGGCCTGCGCTACTCCGAAGACAGGAAGGACGGCAAGATCGTCTACACGCCGACGCCGCCGTGGGACGCGCGCGATCGCATCGCCCAGGGCGACAACAAGTGGAGCTCGCTCGACTACAAGGCCTCGGTGCAGTTGCGCCCGACCGACGACCTGATGTTCTTCGTATCCCAGTCCGAAGCATTCAAGGCCGGCATCGCCAACGACGCCTCGGCCGAGCTGGCCGGGCCCAACGTCAACCAGAACATGCCCATCCTGTGGATCAAGCCCGAGGAAGTCACGGCGCTCGAAATCGGCATGCGTTCGGAGTGGTTCGAGCGCAGCCTGCGCTTCAACCTGACCTACTTCGACCAGGACTGGAAGAACCGCCAGACCAGCGACACGTTCAACGTGGACCTGGGCCCGCCGATCGGCACCATCCTGGTGTTCACCACCACCAACGACGACGGCATCATCAACATGACCGGTGTCGAGGCCGATGCGGCCTATGCCGTGACCGACTGGCTGACCCTCACCGCTTCGTACGGCCTGACCGACGCCAAGTCGAGCGAGGATCCGCGGTTCGTGCTCGACAGCGTGCCGAAGTACAACTACACGGCCGGCGTGACGGTGAACAAGAACGTGTTCGGCGGCAACCTGGAGACGTCGGTGAACTACAGCTATCGCGCCGACACCTTCTCGTTCAGCACCTCCGAGCCGGACCGCGACGATCCGAGCTTCAACGAGGGCTACGGGCTGGTGAACGCGAACATCACGTTCGAGCCCGACTCGCGCCGCTGGTCGCTGTCGCTCTACGGCAGAAACCTGGCCGACAAGGAATACACCTTCGGCAACTACGGGATCTCCGGTTACGGCGCGACGTCGTTCGCCGGTGCCGGTCCGTACAACGTGAATCCGCGGGTTCAGTTCTACGGCCAGCCGCGCACCTACGGTGCCACGTTCCGGTATAACTTCGGCAACTGATCCTCGAGGGTTCGAACCCGCAAGGTGAAGGGGGCCCAATCGGCGTGGATTGGGCCCTTCTTCTTTCGACAGCCATGATTCCTAGAATTTGAGCGGCAGCAACGCCGCATTGCAGGGGTGAACGAATGAAGGCATTGAATCGCAGAACGTTGCTGAGCACTGCGCTGGCACTGGGAACTGCCGTCGGCGCCGGGTGCGCCAACTCTCCGTCCACTGCACCTGGCAGTGCTCCATCCTCCGCAATCCGGATCCTGCCGGCCCAGACCACGTGGGGTCCTGCACCTGCCCAGGTCCCGGTCACCGAGGGCATCGCGACGTTACCCGGCGGCGCCCGCCTGTGGTACTGGGACACTGGCGGCTCCGGCGAACCCGTCGTCCTGATGCATGCGTACTCGGGCAGCGCCGCGTTCTGGGAATATCAGCAGCCGGTGCTCGCGAAGGCCGGCTATCGCGTCATCGCCTATTCACGGCGCGGCCACTACAAGTCCGATCCGTCCAACCCGGACAATCCGGGAAGCGGCGCCGGCGACCTGCACGAGCTGGTCCAGCATCTGGGCCTCGATCGCTTCCACCTGGTCTCCACGGCGGCCGGCGGCTTCATTGCGATGGACTACGCCGTCTCGTACCAGGACCGGCTGTTGTCGCTGGTGGTAGCCAACAGCCTGAGCGGCATTTCCGAACCGGCGTTCGGCGCGGTCACCCAGGCCCTGCTGCCCAAGGTCTTCAATCAGACGCCGGCGGATCTTCGCGAGATCGGCCCGTCGTACCGGGCAGGCTATCGCCCGGGCGTCGAGCGCTGGATGGCTCTGCACGAAACCGCGGGCAAAGGCGGAATGCAGCGGACCCTCAACAAGCTCACCTGGTCGGCCGTCGAGACGCTGCGTGTACCCACGCTCCTGGTGACGGGCGGTGCGGATCTCTACATGCCGCCTTCGCGGGTACGCGAGCTCGCCAAGCACATTCCCGGCAGCGAAGTGGCGATCTTCAACGAAGCCGGGCACTCCACGTACTGGGAGCAGCCTGAGGCGTTCAACGCTGAGCTGCTGCGGTTTCTGGGCAAGCACCGCAAGGGCGGGTAACTGCATCCGGCGTGGCGATCGCAGCCCGCGATCGCCACGCCGATGATTCGACAACGGGGCCGTCAGGCCCCAGTGCCTCGCACGATCATGCGAGCACTTTGCACATATCTCACACGAATCTCGTGAACGCGATGCGCAGTGGTTACTGCGCATCGCGCCCCGCAGCTTCCGCTTACTGCTTCGCCAGGAAGCCCTGGATCTGCTTCACCGCGTAATCGACCTTGATGTCCAGAGCGATCTTGCCGAGCTTCGCCGAGGAACGACGGGCATCGCCGGTGATGCCGTTGCGCGGGCTGTCCGCGCTCGGCTGCGGCTTGCCGTCGACCACCGGAACGCCGACCGCCGTCGACAGCAGGTTCTTGCGAACCCAGGTGTTGTCCTTGTCCAGGTACATCATCAGCGCCGTGTCCGGAATGCCGCCGTGGAAGCTGGCCGGATAGCCGTTCTTCGCCAGGTATTCATCGAAGGCGGCATTGGCGGCCTTGTAGACCTGGTCGCAGTAGTACACGTGAACGCCCTGCGCGGCGTACTTGGCGTCGAGCTTCTTCGCCACCTCCTCATACACGTTCGGCTGGCCCTGGCCGCCGCCATGATCGCCCATCAGGATGACGTTCTTGAAGCCGTTGACGATGGTCTGCTCGGTGATGCGCTCCAGGACCGCGCCCAGCAGATCATTGGTGAGCCCGATGGTGCCCGGCAGCTCGGCATTGGCATTGTTGGGCGTGAACGGCAGCACCGGCATGAAGATGGCGTTGCCGAGCTTCTCGGCGATCGCCTTCACAGTGGCATAGGCCATCATGTTGTGGCCGCCGTTGGCGTTCTGCGGACCGCGCTGCTCGACGCCACCGGTGTAGATGAGCGCCGTGGTCTTGCCGGCCGCGAGCGCTTCCTTCACTTCCGGCCAGGTCATCCGCTCGAACTCGACCTGCGCCCGTTTCGAGCTGGCTGCGAACGCCGGCGTCGAAACCTGTGAGAACACCATGCCCGTAGCAAGTACCAGCGCCAGGGCCGGCGCGGAAAGAATTCGCATCGCTAGGTCTCCGCAATGTAAGTGGTTGGAATCCCGGCAAGGGATGCTACAAGCGCGACACCCGGCAAAGAAGACTAGATCATGCGTGTACGCGACCGCACGCACCATCTTGATGCCGGTTTTCGACGGGTGCCGGGCGGGGCTCGTCCTGGGTCGGGCAGGGACCGGCGATCGGTGGCGGGGCCTTTAGAATGCCGACAAAGCACTTTAGCTGAATTGCTGTATCGAGCGGTGTCGCCGCCCGGCGTCCGCAGATGCATCCTCGGAAGCCGCTGGCTTTGCACAGGTCATCTAGCGGCTGCAGGTAGCGCCGCAGCCCGGGCTGCCGAGACCACTCATATATATGTAGTGCACCGCCAGCCTGGCGGGGCCTCAGTCATCCCCTCAGTCGATGCAGAGGCTCAAACGGTGCGGCTGGCAAGTCCTCGCCTCCGGCTGACGGCGCTCGATGGATGCCGCGTGTGTTGCAGTGCTCGGCCGCAATTCCTGTGACTATGAAATCGCCCTGCACCCTGAAACGGCCGACCCAGGGACTGAGCATGTAGTGCAGCGGATGGCTCGGTGCGATCACCGATACTTCGAAGGCGTCGCCCGCGACGCTCACGAGAACATCCTCGAAGCCCAGCCACTTGCTGGTCAACGAGTACTGACATTTGTAGAACGCTTCCTTGGCGCTGTAGATCAACGCCGCTGTCTGCTGGCGCGTACTCTCTTCCCGGTTCAGCAATCTGCTCAGCTCTTCGCCACGCATCGTAAGCGGCCACAACGCCGGGCTCACCTCCGCAATGCGCTCCACATCCACACCGATGGCTGCGAACTGAGCTTCCCGACCGACAACTGCAACACAGTAGTTTTCAGTATGAGAGATGCTGCCCGAGATATTCATTGGCCACAGGGGCGCGCGGTCGCATCCCGTCAGGAGCGGCGCGGGGCCGAGACCAAGTGCGACGAGCCCGGCCCGCGCGCATAGTCTGCCTGCTGCGAACTCACGCACACGCCGCTCCACCGCCGCTGCCACGCATTCGCGTTCAGACGGGAACAAGTCCTCGGGTGAAGCCGAGCCACGCAGCTCAAAGGCAACGACACCCTCGGGGAGGAGCTGTTCCACGGCAGTGGCTCGATGGATTCGATCTATGGTCGGCTTGTCACATCCAGAATCGACATTGGCCACGGCGCTAGTCCTTCGAGATCGCCGGCTTGCTACTGGCGTTGATGGTTCCTCGGCATGATTGAGGCTCATCCTGCAAACACAAGCCGCTGACCAAGGCCCCCACCGCCGCGAACGCAGCCGCGCTATAGAACGCTATCTGATAACCACCAGCGAGGGCATCCTGCAGTTCCATTCCAGACGCAGCCAAGGCGTGAGTTCGCGCCGCCGAGACGCCCACCAGGGCGGAGAGCCCGAGCGCACCTCCCAGAGTGAACGCTGTAGTCACGACTCCTGATGCTGCCCCTGAATCACTGGACGCCACACTATAAAGAGCGGCCACATAGAGCGGGTTGTATGCCATACCCGCGCCTGCACCCAATACAAGTGTCGCAGGAAGCAGATCGAGAATGACGCTCGCGTCCGCCGGAATCCGTCCGAGAAATGCCAAGGCGGCGGAAGCCGCAAGCATACCGAGGACGACCGAGCATCTGTTGCCGAGGCGCAATATGAGCCTCGGAGTCACTGTCAGCGACATCGTTGCGATGATCACATTCGCAGGTAACAGCAACACTGCGACCTGCAGAGCATCGAACCGCAGGACGCGTTGCAGATACAGCGCTGAAAAAAAACTCCATCCAAGCAGAGCCGCCAGAAACAGTATGCCTGCAATACTTGCAGCAACGAGGTTGCGTGTCCGAAACAGGTGCAGCGGAACAAGCGGCTTCTGCACTCTGGCCTCGATGAATACGAACAGAACAAGAAGAAGGCCTATCCCCACGACCAGAACCGAATGCTGAGCAGAGACTCCCTCGTTCCAGTTGACGACCCCATAAACGCCAAGAATCAGCAATGCCGTCACGACGATGGCGCCAGCGACGTCCAGTGTCTCATTCGACGCTGCACCGTTTCGGCTCGGCAGATAGGCAACGCACAGGGCGTAAGCTGCCGCTGCCAGCGGCCCATTGATCAGAAAAATCCAGCGCCATCCTAGCTCTCCAATCAGCACGCCGGAAAGCAAATGCCCCAAACTGCCACCCGCTGCGTTCACAAAAACGTAGACACCCAGCGCTCTGGATCGCCTTGGGGCATCTTCGAACACATTCGCAATCTCAGCGAGCGCAACCGCTGATGTAATGGCGCCACCGATCCCCTGCACCGCTCTCGCGGCAATCAGGGTTACGGCCGATGTAGCCAGACCACAGCCGAGGGAGGCAATTGCGAATACCAGAATTCCGAGCAGCAGCAACCGGCGGCGCCCGAGAACGTCGCCCAGCCGGCCGCCGAGCAGCAAGAAACCGCCGAAGAATATCAGGTACGCATTCACCACCCAGACCAGCGACGCATCGGTGAAGTGAAGCTCGGCCCGAATGGGCGGCAGCGCGATGTTGATGATCGTCGCGTTGATCCCAATCATCAATACGGCCAAGCATAGGACGGCTACCGTGCACCAGCGACGGCGATCTTCGAGTTCATCATCGAGGTGCGAATGCGTGCTCACGCGATCTGCCGTGCTCGCTCCACTTCGTCCATCTACGCTCGCAGCTACACAGCCTGCAAATAGCTGGTCGAGCTATATGATCCCTTCTTCCACTGCGGTCTCCCTCGAGCACGTTGGCCCATCGCCCAGCAAACGCAAACCCTCCACGACACCCGCCAGCTGAGACACGGTTGGGTACTGGAACACCGAAGTCGCAACCAGCCGCACCGCCAGTTGCTCTGCAATCCGGGCAATCAGCTTCATTCCAATCAAGGAATGGCCGCCAAGCTCGAAGAAATTGTCCTGTCGGCCGACGCGCTGCACGCCAAGCAGCTCCTGCCAGATAATTGCCAGGGTCTGTTCCACCTCCCCTTGTGGCGGATCGTACTTCGCAACTGCGTATGCTCCGGGATCAGGAAGCGGCAAAGCACGACGATCCACTTTGCCATTCGGCGTCAGGGGCAGCCGCTCAACCACTACGAACGCACCGGGCACCATGTAGCCAGGCAGGATCGCAGACAAATATGTCCTGAGCTCATCGGCAGATGCCGTGTTCTCGTCGCGCTGACTCACGTAGGCTACGAGCTTCTGATCCCCTGCCGGGTCAGTATGTACGACGACCACCGCCTGCCGCACACGCGGATGACGCTGCAACAGGGTCTCTATCTCGCCCAGCTCGACACGAAAGCCCCGAAGCTTTATCTGTTGATCGTTTCGCCCCAGATACTCGATGGTGCCGTCAGATCGCCATTTCCCGATATCTCCCGTCCTGTAGAGTCGAGCGGAATCGTCCGTACTGAATGGATCCGGAATGAACCGTTCTGCCGTCAGCTCTGGCCGGTTCAAGTAGCCACGCGCCACTCCCGAACCGCCGATATAGATCTCGCCCCGGACACCGACAGGAACGAGCTGATGATGCTCGTCCAGAACATGAATCCGGGTATTCGCAATCGGCCGGCCGATGGGCAGGCTGGAGACACTCTCAATGTCCTCCAGCCGGTCTACCTTGTAGAACGTCGACCAGATGGTGGTCTCAGTCGGACCGTAGACATTCCAGAGCTCGCGAACTTTCTCGACAAGCTGACGCGCAAGCACCGACGCAAGCGCTTCTCCGCCGCAGAGCGCTCGCAGAGACCCCGATCCGCCCCAGCCACTTTCGATCAGCATTCGCCATGTTGCCGGCGTCGCCTGCATGAGCGTGATATCGGACTCCTCGATGACTTTCGCAAGTCCTGCCGGATCCATTGTCTCGTCGCGCGTGGCAATGACCACGCATGCACCGCAGATCAGGGGCATGAACAGTTCCAATGCGGCGATGTCGAACGCCGGGGTTGTCACGGCAAGCAGTCGATCGCCAGCCTCGATGCCGGTCGCCCGGCGCATCGATGTAAGCAGGTTCACGACGCCGACATGCTCCACCATGACCCCTTTCGGCCGACCCGTGGATCCCGAGGTATAGATAACGTACGCGAGCCGCGAGAAGCGCAGATGTGAATCAAGAATGTTGTCCGTCGACTGGACATCCCTGTCCCACTCACTGTCCAGCGAGATCAGGTGAGTTTTGCTGTTGGGAAAGCTATCCTGCAATCTCGATTGCGTGAGCACTACCTTTGGCGCGGCGTCTTCCAGCATGTAGCCGATACGCTCCTTCGGGAAATCGGGATCGAGAGGGACGTAGGCCGCACCCGTCTTCAGAATCGCCAGCAAGCCCACCACCATATCGACGCCCCGACCGACACAGAGCGCAACCAGATCACCCGGGCCGACACCGAGGTCACGCAGGCAACGTGCCAGCTTGTTGGCACGTCCATTCATGTCAGCGTAAGTGAGGAGCCGCTCCTTGCACCGTATGGCAGCAGCCTGTGGTGTGCGCACCGCTTGCTCTTCCACGAGTTCGTGAATCAGCTTCTCGCGTGGATAGACGGCATCGGTGGCATTGAACGACTCGACCAGCAATCGTTGCTGCTCTTCTGACAGTACCGGCAGTTCGCCGATTGTTCCGTACTTCTCTTGTGCCATGCCATCCAGCAGCTCGATGAAGCACTCAGACCAATGCATGATCGTCTCTCGATCAAAGAGATCGAGAGCGTAATTGATGCCACCGACGATCTCGTCTCCTCTTTCCTCGAGTGCCACCCACAAGTCGAGAATGGCAGGTTCATCGACCACGCCTTCCATGGTTGCCGTCAGGCCAGGCAACCGCAGCTGCGCATTCGGCCAGTTGTGAAGTACGAACATCACCTGAAACAATGGGCTGCGACTGAGGCTGCGATTGGGCTGAAGGGCCTCGACAACCTTCTCGAACGGAACATCCTGGTGATCGTATGCACCAAGCGTCACCTCCTTTACGCAGTAGAGCAGATCCTTCAATGACAGGTCCGGCCGTACGCCGATGCGAAGAACCAGTGTATTCACGAACAGCCCGATCAGCCCCTCGACCTCAGGGCGCTGCCGGTTTGCAACGGGTGTACCGATCGACACATCATCCTGGCCGCTCAACCGCGACAGCAACGCCGCCCATCCCGCCAGCAGCACCATGAAGAGCGTCATGTCGTATCTTTGAGCCAACCCTCTCAATTTCGTTGCCAATGCCGCATCGATAACAACTGGCACCGTCTCGCCGCGGTTAGTTCGGGATGCAGGACGCGGACGATCCGTCGGCAACTCGAGCTGCGGCGGAGCACCTTCCAGTTGCTCCCGCCAGTACGTCAATTGCTTGTCCGCCACCCCCGGACGCATCTGCTGCCTTTGCCATTCAGCATAATCCGCATACTGGATCGGCAAGGAGCCCAGCGAGACTTCCCCTCGCTCCTTGTGAGCTCGATAGAACTCGGCAAGCTCCCGCACGAATACTCCCTTCGACCAGCCATCGGCGATGATGTGGTGCATCGTCACGAGCAGAACATGCTCTTCACTGCCGAGCCGAAGCAGCCGTCCTCTCACTAGCGGCCCCAGGCGCAGATCAAAATCCGTATGCGCTTCTTCCATCTGATGGCACCTGATCTGCGCCTCACGACTGTCGCGGTCCTGGCCGCTGAGGTCGACGAACCACAATGGCAAGCTGCCCTGCGGCAGGATTCTTTGCGTGGGCTCGCCATCCACACTCTCGAAAACGGTTCGCAGCACCTCGTGTCGCCTCACGATTGCAGCGAACGCATCCTGCAGAGCGCCTTGATCCAGCTCCCCCTGCAATCGCATCGCAAGCAGGACGGTGTAGCCGGCACTTCCGCCTGCCAGTTGATCGATGAACCACAGCCGTTGCTGCCCCCAGGAGGTTGGCATTGGGCTGCCGCTGACACGAGGGCGAGGAGCGATGACAGCGGCATCCCTGATTCTTCTCTCGCACAACAGCTTGACCAGCTCTTGCCTCTCTTTCGAAAGATTCTCGAGCCGGGTTGCAGCAGAAACGGAACGTCCATTCATGATTTCACATCCATCGCTAGCGCTGGTTGACCGCGGACACTCTGCGTCTACGGCCAGTTGCGCCTCAATCACCGTGCCGGCAAAGCGACACCAGGGAAGGCTAACCACCTGAACGGCAAGGGAGTGAAGCGCACGGCGGATGAGCGCCGGGCATTGCAGAATTGCAGAAGGATGCAGCAATAGCTCACTCGTGCCCGAGCGGGCCGGCTGCTCCCGATGAGCAGATCGTCTGCACTGCAAAGCCGGAGATCTGGCATTCCTCCGATTTTGCAGCGGCGCTCGCAGCCGCATTCGACCAATCTCCCGTCTGCTCGCGCGTGACGAGTGCAACGCGCCTCCAATCGAACTACCCCCTTCTTGTCCGCCTGGAAGTCTACGTGCGCGAATTGCTCGTGAAACGTGGCCGGTTCTGCCGCATGGCAGCTCCTGAGCCCCTAGGAAAATGCAGTGGCGAACTTGCCCCTGCGCTAACAAACATGAGGGCGCACAAATGACGAGAACAAGATCCCACGTCGGCACCTGGTTTGGCATCAGCCTGTCCACATTGAGTATCTGCGCTGCAGCAGACAACGTCCCTCTGGGTCTGCCGACCGTGAACCTGGATATGAAGGCCCAGCCGATCGGTGCCGCTCTCAACGAGCTCGCACAGGCTTCCGGGATGCAGATTCTGTTCTACTCCGACGCGGTCAATGCGCTTGATACTCCCGCCCTGGCCGGTGCATTCACGCCTGTAGCAGCCCTTGAACGGGTTCTTGCGAACACTGGGCTCACCTACTCCTATGTCAATGCGCGAACAGTGGAGGTTCATCGTCAGGCCGACGCGAATCCAACGTCAGGCGAAACGAGCCTCATGCAGTCGGTACGTTCGACGCCGCTGACTGGCAACCTTCGGGTCTCCGAAGTGGTCAGCGGCACGCAAGCGCAAACCGACTCCCGACGTGCCGACCCGCCAGATTCGGGTACAAGGCGGCGAAATCTCGAAGAAGTGGTCGTCACCGCGCAGAAGCGTACCGAACGTCTCCAGGACGTTCCGCTCAGCATCGCCGTGGTGTCCGCAAGAGACATCGATCGGCGTGGGCTGGTGAACTCCGAGGATTATCTGCGCGGCCTGCCCGGCGTGAACCAGACCGACAGCGGCTGGGGGCAGTCCATCGTGATCCGCGGCACCGAGACGAGCACGGAGAGCCAAACCTACAACTCCGGAGCGACCGTCGCCACCTACTTCGGAGAGACTCCGACGACCAACACAGCCGGGCTGGGTGGCGGCACGAGCGTCGATCTCAAGCTCGTCGATATCGAACGGGTTGAAATCTTGCGTGGACCACAAGGCACCGCTTTCGGCAACTCATCGCTCGGCGGTGCGGTGCGGACGATTCCCGTTGCACCGAAACTGAATCGCCTCGAAGGCAAGGTAGCCGGCGGCTATTCCGTCACCGCGGATACCGGCGGCGACAATTACAACATCCAGGCGGTAGCCAATTTCCCGATCGTTGACGACAGGCTCGCGATTCGCGCCGTGGCCTATCAGTATCAGGACAGTGGTTTCTACCGGAATCGCGCCAAATCCGATGCCGCATTCCAGACGAACGTGGTGGCGCGATACGCAGCACAGGCGTTTGCGGCCGATGCCGATGAAGTCGGCTCCTACCGTGCATTGGGTGGGCGCATTGCCGCCCTGTATCAGGTCAGCGACGACCTCAGACTGACACTGACTTACACCTCGCAGAACACGGAAACGGACGGCTTCGCATTGTCGAATAGCGGCGTCTACGAGCAAACATTGCTGCAGGTTGCACCGGAGAACGTCGCTCGTGGCCGCAAGGACGGGCTCTTCGATACCCAGATCGAGATCGCAAACGCTACGCTGGCGTATGACTTCGGCTGGGCAGACCTGCTTGCCACGTATTCCTACATCAGCGGCGGCTCGACCAACTCTCTGCCGTTTGGTTTCATCGGCAGCAATATTCCGATGTCCTACGGCGGATCCAGCAATCATCTGGAGCATGTGGGTGAAGTACGCCTGGTGACGAAGCTGGACGGCGCCTGGAATTTTCTCGTCGGCCTCTACTCGGAGAATCTGAAAGACGACGTCGTCTGGAACTACTACTGGCACGGCGATCCGGCAACGAATCCAACCGCGCCGGGCGCACACTACATGGGAGTGTGGCCCGATACCCGGGATCTGCAGCAGATTGCGGCGTTCGGTGAGGTCTCGTGGAAGCTCTTGTCGACTTTGACTCTCACTACGGGCGTGCGCGCGTATGGATACGATCGCAACTACAGAGTCGACGCTGTCGGCGCCCTGTTCGGCGCGAATGGCATTCATAGGCTGGCGGATACCGATGCCTCCGATTCCAATCTACGTGCCAATCTGAGCTACAAGCCCAACGATGACATGCTGCTGTATGCGGGCTGGTCGCAGGGCTTCCGCCTCGGCCGACCGCAAGGCGGCCTGCCTGCCGACGCTTGCGATCCCGATCGAGACGGCCTCATCGATGGCACCAGCATCACCCTGGACTCCACCGGAGCCACTCACTCCGACTCCGTGGACAGCTACGAACTCGGCAGCAGGCTGTCGCTGTTCGATCGCCGCGCCACGATTTCCGCCGCTGTCTTTCGCACTGACTGGTCCGATATTCCCATTACCCAGCGAGTCGGAAGCAGCACCTGCCGCGTTTTCGTCTATGGCGCCAATGCAGGTACCGCTCTACTGGAGGGCGCCGAACTCCAGGGCGACTACCGGATAACCGATGCATTGCGCATCTCTGGCGGCGCCTCGTGGCTGGACGCCCGCTTGACGAGAGACGTACCCGCTCAAAACATATCGAAGAACAGCAGGCTGCCTGGTTCACCGCAGTTCAGCGCCAACCTGGGTTTCCAGTATGACTTCCAGATCGGCAGGTACAACGCCTCGGTTCGCGCCGATTCGATCTATGTCGGTTCATTCTTCGGTAACTTGCAGGAATCACCGAGCACGCAAGCCGGCGACTACGTGAAAGTGGATGCCTCTGCGCGATTGGAAATAGGCAGTCTCGCCCTGGATCTGATCGTCCGCAATCTGACCAACGAAGATGCGTTCACGTTCCGCGGTGCCCGCGATACCACGTCCGCAGGCGTTGGCGAATTCTACGGCTACCGCTTGCGACCGCGCACGATAGGAGTTCAGCTCGGTTATAGCTTCTGAGCCCCTCTGCACGTGAATGCTCGTGCAACGAAGAAGATCCGTGTGTTACAGGCGGCGCGCTTCTACGCGCTCAGAAAGAGAAAGTGCGCACTCATCAAGCCTGCCGTCATCCCTCTGGGGTGACGGCAGGCTGCTGACCGAGTATTCCAGCAGGACCATCCATGAGCCCCACCTACAGACGGTACGCGCTGGCTGCGCTGACTGCGATTTACGTGTTGAACCTGGCGGATCGCATGCTGATGATGCTGCTCCTGCAACCGATCAAGGAGGACCTGGGGCTTACCGATACCCAGCTGGGCTTCGTGACCGGCATTGCGTTCGGGCTTTTCTATGCCACCGTCGGAGTGCCCATAGCTCGTTGGGCGGATCGCGGCAATCGAGTCACGATCGCTTCGCTGGCCATCGGGCTGTGGGGCATGACGGTCATGGCATGCGTCCTCGTGACCAACTACACCCAACTCGTTTTCGCACGCATCGCCGCCGCCGTGGGAGAGTCGGGATGCAAGCCACCGACCTACTCGCTGGTAGGCGACTACTTTCCCCGGCCCGAAGAACGCACGCGAGCCATGTCCGTGTATTGGCTCGGCGCACCCCTGGCGTCGCTCCTGACTTTCACGCTTGGCGGCTGGCTCAACGGGCTGGTTGGGTGGCGAATGACATTCTTTCTGATGGGCATTCCAGGATTGGCGCTGGCTCTGCTCGTCAGATTGACGATCGTCGAGCCCCGCACGCAGGCCGCAGTCCAGACTCTCCCCGTTCCGCCAATCAGTGCGGTGCTGTCGGTCCTGTGGCACCAGCAATCATGCCGGCATCTGAGCATCGCACTGGTGCTGTTCTATACCCTGGGATTCGGGATGGCCCCCTGGTACGCGGCGTTCCTCATGCGCAGCCATGGGATGGTCACGAGTGAGGTGGGTCTATGGTTGGGGCTGATCTTCGGACTGGGCGGGATCGCCGGAGTCCTGTTGGGAGGCTATGTGTCCACCCGGTGGTTTGCAGACGATGAGCCTGGGCAAATGCGCATGAGCGCCGTGACGGCTGCGTTGATCGTTCCCTGCTTCGTTGCCTTCCTGACCTTGCCGCACAAGCAGCATGCGCTGATGGCGTTGATGCCGCTGATCGTCGTGTTCAATGTCTTTCTTGCGCCGGCCTATGCCCTGCTGCAGCGACTCGTGCCCGATGAGATGCGGGCGACGGTCATGGCCATCGTGATGTTGCTGGTCAACCTGATCGGGATGGGTATCGGACCACAGCTGGTCGGCATGCTGAGTGACGCATTGATGCCCTTCCTGGGAGCCAACTCGCTGCGCTACGCGATGTTGACGTTGTCCTTCGTTGCCTTTCTGGCGGCCTACCACTTCTGGCGTGTAGGACGCTCGGTGAGGACCGACCTGACAGCTCGCGGAACATCTTGGTCGACTCAGATCGGCAACCCGGTCTCTGCGGCCGAGGGCATCGGCAGTTCAAAAGCATCTTGCAGGCAATAGCTCCACTCTCGCGAATGGACCACGGTGTACTCGCTGCACCAGTCCGCGCGGCTTCAGGCGCGGCTGACAATCACGCGTTGCGCTGAAAGATCAGCGCACGGGTTCGATTGCTCCAGAACCGGAAACCCGTTCCCTCATCGTCAAACACCAGAACGCCTCCGCCCCAAGGTATCGGCCCGGTAGGCTTGGCTCGCCAGATGCGATCAGCAAGGCACTGCAACTCGAACGTCGCCGTCCCGAAACGAGTGAATGTACATAGCTGCGGTCCGCTGCGCACGGCGGTGATCGTCGCCTGAATGTCCGTGATGGACGACCGATAGCTACCCAGAATCGTCTCGTCGTCGGGTCGGCATTCTGTCCGAACGAGCTGTAGATCGTCCACATTGCCGAAATCACTGATCCGAATGCCGGGCGGGTCGGCCCGCTCTGCGAAGAACGCGATAGACAGCTTGAAATGCCTCCACGAACCGGTCGGCCGCAACACGCCATCTTTATCGGCCGCCACTGGAATATCTCTGCCGTCGATACAAGCGACCGGCTGACCCTTCTTGATCCACGGCCGAACCTCGAACGGCGAGACTCGCAACTCCAGAACACGCCCACTGACTCGTGACCTAAAGACCCCAGTCTGGAGTCGGTGCGCGTCCGTGGGCTCGACTGGATCCAGGTCCGGCAGGCAGGCATCGAGAATCTGCTCTCCCAGTGACGCCGCCTGTGCGTCCTCGCGATTGGCCATGACGACGACATCGAGGCCAGCCGCGGGAATCTTGACCATGTAGGCGCTGCAGCCCATTCCGCCACCCAGGTGATAGACGGCATGGGCACCACGATATTGGCCACAGACCAACCCCAGCCCGTACCCGGTCGATGTTCCATTGGCAAGGATCTGCGGCGATCGCATCGTCGCCCAGGTCTGATCACTGCCGACGACCGGAGAGTCCATGTGCGCCAGCCATCGCAACATGTCATCAATGGTGGACACGATTCCGCCTTCACCTGCCCAGGCCATGCCCCAGAAATTCGATCTGGTGTAGCCCCCGGAATCCGTAGTCATGTGCGCAACGGCGCTGTCGGACACAAAGTCGGTATCCCAGCGTCGCAACTGCGTTGAGTACATTCCCACAGGCTCGAAGATGCGCTCACGCAGCACGTCCTCGAGCGTCTGGCCGCAGATTCGTTCTATGGCTGTGCTCAGGATGAGAAAGCCGCCATTGTTATATATCCAGGTCGCTCCTGGAGCTGCGTTGACGTCGCCCATCGTACGATAGAACGACAGCAACTCCAGGCTCGAAACGGGTCGGGTCGAGCCTCCGAACTGACAACTGACATCGTGGGAGTCACGCAACCCACCGATGTTTCCCATCAGTTGCCGCATCGTGACGTCACGCGTAACGGTGTGCAGCTCCGGGATATGGACACCGACATGGTCATCAGGCCGCGCCTTGCCTTCCTCACATAGCAACATGAAGGCCAGCGAGGCGAAATGCTTGCTGACGGATGCAATGCGCATGCGAGTCGTCGGCGACAGGACGACCGGCAGTTCCAGATTCGCGAGCCCGAATCCTTTGCGGTAGACCGGACGACCGTGGATTGCGATCCCGACTGCGGCGCCGGGGAGGTGACATTGATTGAGTTCGGCGAAAATTGTGTCGATCTTCCGTTCGTCGAAAGCAATAGGCCGGCGACCGGGATTCACTCCGCTCTGCATTGGTACAGGCATCGGTATGATGTTGTTTGTCTGATGGTAATGACCGGCCTTGAGCTGCAGCCGTAACGCCACAGGGTCACAGGCGAGCCGCGAAATGGCTGTTCTACCCGTCAGGTAGACCTGCGGGAGCCTTGAAAAGGGGTAAAGGACGGCCGATGAAAGGGGCCGGGCCCGCGGTGGGACCTGCCGGAACCGACCCCACCTGGAGCGGATTGGAGGGGTTCTTTCAGCCAGATGCTGCTTCGTGGAGAAGCGGACGCACTCACTCGAGCGGAATCGTCCTCATGGGTCGATCGGGTTCCGCCAGCAACGCTCGAACGAATCGAAGCAGATTGCGGGAGAATCGTTCCATCTTCGCATACTCGAATCGACCCGCTGGAAAGTAGATGGATGCGTCGATTCGATCATCGAACGCAAAGAGGGTGATCGATGGTTCCTGGTCGACCTCGACGTCGCTGCTCATCAGTCGAGCGAATGGGGCCGAGTCACAGACGATGGCGTCGCAGGTCTCCTCCAGATCAGACACGTCGATGCTCGACCTCAGAGGTATCCAGTTGAACATGGTACTGCGCGTGAGGTCCGGTGCCGGCAACAGCGCAGCCAGGTATGCCGAATCCGCGGTCGCCTGTGAATACGCCTGCTCGAGACTTTTCAGCAGATCGGCAAAGCGGCCATCTGCAAGCGGGCCACCATGCAAATACAATGCAGACGCGAAGAATCCAATCGTGTTCGCCAAGTCTGGATTTCTACCGTCGCTCTGGAACTGAAACACGGCCTGTTGGGTGTCGCACCAGCGCAGCACCAGTGCCACATAGGCCGTAAACACGCTCATCACCAGCGTAGTGCGTCTCGAGCGGCACCATTTCCGAAGGTCCGCCAGCATCGCGCTGTCGATTTGCGTCGTCACGACCGCCCACACCGGATGCGCAGCAGCATCCCGAACAAGGTCATGGTCCTCCGGGAATCGCAGCCGCTGACAGCTGATCAGGCGATTCCAGTACGCCGCGTGCTTCTCGAGCCATACCTGCTCTCTTCCTCTTTGCCAGGCAGCATACTGGGGGAACTGCGCCACAACGGGCGGTAGCCGCAACGGCTCCCCCTTCACGGCCTGCGTGTACAAAGCAAATAGTTCCCGGACAAAGATGCCAATCGACGCCATGTCCGAGATCATGTGCTCCATCGCGACCACGAACAGATGCTCATTGTCACTGAGCTTCAGAAGCCGAACGGCGACCAGAGGCGCGGCGCGCAGGTCGATCGGCTCACTTGCGAATTCGTCGATCAGGTGGCTTGCTGCGGCATCCCTGGCGGCCGTCGGGAGGGCACTCAGATCATCGATGCGCAAGCCCGGCTCGAGCACATTTCCAACCTCCTGAGTGGCGACGTCGTCATTGAAAACGATACGTGTCCTCAGCGCGTCGTGTCGCTCGAAAACCGCCCCGACGCTCCTGCGCAACGCGTCCAGATTCAGCCGACCCTTGATTCGGACGGTCGTTCCCAGCGTCCGCATGGGACGGCGTTCGTTCAATCGATACAGATTCAACCTTGCCTGCTGCGTGTAGGCCAGGGGAGCACGCTGCAGTCCGGCGCATCTGGCGAAGTCAGGTCGTTCATCTGCTACTCCGTTTGCTTGCTGCAGTAGAATAATGATCTGATTCCGGTGCGTACGAAGGTCCGAGAGATGCTCCGGTGCAAGCGCTCCCGGCGGACCGCTGTAGCGTAAGCGGTCACCCTCCAACCATAGCCGGACGCCATTTCGGTGCGCAGTTGCAAGGATATCGGCAACCACAAACTTCGCGTCTTGCCGATCCAATGAGCTCATGTCACTCCTTCCTTGACAAGTCGCGGCGCAGCTCAGGTCTGTCTCAGCTCTCGCATGAGCTCCCGGACCTTGCTCTCGGGCATGGCAGCTATCTCCTCGAGCAGCTCCTGGACCTCGCCTGCTCCACTCTCGATTTCCTCTCTCAGGCGTACTTCGCGCAACTCCTCTATCCGGATCGATAGTTGCCGAATGGTTGGGTGCTCGAACAGCAATCTCATCGGAAGATCGATCGACAACGTGGAACGGATGCGTACGATCGCCTGCATCGCCAACAGCGAGTGTCCACCGATCTCGAAAAAATCATCCTGCACCCCCACCTGATCGACCTGCAGCACTTGAGCCCAGATATCCGCGAGACTCCGCTCGATGTCGGACTGTGGCGCAACATACTCACCCAGTTCCTCGCCACGCGCTTGCGGAGCAGGCAACGCGCGGCGATCGATCTTCCCGCTCGGAGTGAGCGGCAAACTCTTCAACACTACCCAACCCGCCGGAATCATGTAGTCGGGCAATTTCTCCTTCAGGTATTCCCGCAACCGGGGAACAAGCTGTTGTTTGAAGCCACTTTCCAGCGGGGAGTTCGCATATTCGGCCCACGGCCTCCTCTCCAGCACAGTCGCCGGCGCAATGCTCTGAATTGTGGTGGCTGCGGCTCGATCGACAAGGTACGCATCAAAGCAGCTCGGCACAGCGCCTGGACTCCACCTCACATGGACGTCGTAACCGCGCGCCTGTCCACATACCCACAAGTCGTCCGGCTCAACGCCATCCACTTTCAACTCACTCAACTTGCGACGTATCGCGCTCGCGCTTTGAGCTTCGTCACTCGTAGCAACCAGCTCGAGCGCTTCCCGCTCCCTGAGAAGCCGCGCGTTGGGTATGGAAGCCAGACATATCGCAGGCCAATGCCGCTCTTCCAGAGCGCAATCCAGCTCAGCCATCGAGCCCACTGCTTCGAACCATTCCAGGTGCGTGCAGCTGGTGCGAGCGATCGCAGCTCGTTCGGTATGCAGCACGGCATCGTATCGATAGCGAGTCAATTCGTTAGTGGCCCGTCCTCGCTTCAGCTGCACGTCAGCAGCGGTAATCCTCTGCAGGTGTCCTGGCAGCGCCTCGAAGAATTGCGGATCGATGACCAGCTCTTTCTCCTGGGCGAGCGCTCGTGCGATTCTTCCTTTCAGCTGTTTGACCGGAACTGTGGCCGCTGCCCTGTTCAGCTGTACGGCACCATGAAACATCGGCAGCGCGCCCAGATGCCTTATGTCCCCCACGAAGATCTTGCCGCCCGGACTCAGTAAAGGAATCACTTGCTGCAGCACCGTCATCAGATATTCGATGTCTGGAAAATACTGGACTACCGAGTTCAGCACGACCAGATCGAACGATCCCGGCTTCAGACCAGCCACATCGGTCGCAGAGCGATGCAACACCTCGACGTGCTGGAGGTCATCGCGCCCGTTTATCCATTGGCGCAGCTGGTCGATTGCGGCCGCCGAGAAGTCCGTGGCCACGTAGGTCTTGCTCCCTGGCGCTACATGCTGCAGCAGCAGACCCACGCCACAGCCAATCTCCAGCACCCGGCTGGGCCGTAGGCTCTGAATTCTCTCGATCGTGCATCCCAGCCACTCCTGCATCTCCGATTCCGGGATCGGCTCACCGGTATAGCTACTGTTCCAGCCGATGAAGCTCGGCCCGACGGCGCCCGATGAGTAAGTTTCATCATGAACCCTGTTCCATTGCGCGACCACCTCCGTGCTGGCAGTTCGCGACCCGTCCTCGTGTTCGGCCTTCAGTTTCGAGAAGTCCGCAGCCACGTAGGCAACCAGCCGTCGCTCCCCGGTGCCGTCCACATGCGCTACGACAGCTGCCTGCTTCACCTGCTCGTTCTTCAGCAGCTGGGCTTCAATCTCACCAAGCTCTATCCGGAATCCCCGAATCTTCACCTGCTGATCGTTGCGCCCCATGTAATCGATGGTTCCATCCGGGCGCCATCGCCCCATATCTCCACTCCTGTACATCCGCGCATTTGGATCATCAGCGAAAAGGTCGGCACTGAAGCGTTCTCCAGTCAGCTCCGGACGATTCCAGTAACCGCGCGCAATACCCGCCCCGCCGATGTACAACTCTCCCGTGACACCTACCGGAACCGGCTGCCGCCTGGCGTCCAGGATGTACACGCGCCTGTTCTGCATCGGGCGGCCGATGTGAGGCAAGCTGGTCGCGTGGTCTTTGATGCAGGCAAACGTCGTATCCACCGTGCTTTCCGTCGGGCCGTACACATTGTAGAAATCCGTCCCGGAACACTGAGCCAGTGCCTGCCACAGCTCCGCATCGATGAGTTCTCCTCCAACCAGCACGACGCTGGGCCGCTTTCTGCCCGGTTCGAGCAATCCCGCCGAGATCCATGCCTTCAGCTGCGATGGCGTGCAATCGATGCCATCTATGCGCTCCTGTTCCAGGAATCCCAGCATCAGCGAAGGATCGGCGCGAGTCTCCGGCGGCACCGGAAACAACGTGCGGCCCGATAGCAGCTGTATGAACTGCTTCACCGAGGCGTCAAAATTGAAGGATGCATTCACGGCAATTCGCTGGCATGCCTGTGTCCGCGGATACACTTGTTCGAGCCCCTGCCAGAGGCTCTGAACATTCCTGTGCTCGATCATCACTCCCTTGGGCTGTCCGGTGGATCCTGAGGTGTAGATGACGTAGGCGAGGTGATGTGGCTTCAACCCGCACGCTCTACAGTCAGGATTGCTCGAGTCTTCATTATTGATCTGCCCCCAATCGCCGTCCAGCGTAACGATGTCGGCTGCCGAAACGGAAAGCTCCGCCACCAGCTGTCTCTGGGTCAGCACTACTTTGGGCGCTGCATCCTGCAGCATGTACGCCAATCTCTCGGCCGGGTAGTCCGGGTCCAGCGGCACGTAGGCTCCACCTGCCTTGAGCACCGCCAGTAGCCCAATGACCAGCTCGAGCCCTCTTTCCACGCAGATTCCTACCAACTGGTCTGGGCCAACGCCCTTGTCTCTGAGTACCCGCGCCAGCTGGTTGGCGCGCTGGTTCAGCTCGATATAGCTGAGCGATCGCCCTTGGTACACCACCGCGGCCCGCTCCGGCGTACGCGCCGCCTGTTCTTCGAAGAGCTCATGGACGAGCTTCTCACCCGGGTAGGCAACGCTCGTGGCATTGAAGACCTCGATCACCTGGCGCTCCTCTTCAGGAGGAAAGACCCTCAGCCCGAGCGCCGGCGCCTCCGGTGCATGATCGAGTGCTTCCACCAACGCCTCTATCGAGGTGGATATATATCTGGTGATTCTCCGAGGATCGATGCGCTGATCGGTTTTCGCCATCAGCATGAAGCCTTCGCCCTGGTCGTAGATCGACAACGCGATGGGATAGCTCGTCCACTCATGGCTTGCCAACACGCGGATTCCCGCAGCGACGCTCGGCTGCCCCGTCTCGATGTCGATCGAGCTGTGCAGATAGTTGATCAGCGTCCCGAACAGTGGCAAGGATGCGCCCACGCCGCTGCATCGTTGCGCCGCCGCGAGAGAAGCCTGTTCGTGGCCAAGCAGCTCGACCAGCTCGCGCTGCGTCTGCTCGACCAATTCCCGAGCACTGATGCGATCGAGCCTCAATCTCAGAGGCAGGGTGTTGATGAGCATGCCCAGCATGCATTGCGTTCCAGCGCTGCCCTGCAGCCGGCCCAGCAACACGGTCCCGAAAACCACATCGTCTCGACCGCTGGTCCTTGAAACCACCAGGGCCCACGCCGCATGAAACAATGTCGCAGCACTCACGCCCAGACGCCTGGCCTGGCTGCGAATCCGCCGGGCGAGAGTCGGCTCTATCGCCTGATCCGCCCTGTCGATTCGCGCCCCTTCACCGCGTACGTCCAACAGGCCGAATGGTGCTGTGGGCTCGTCGACATCGCCGAGCTTGGCGCGAAAGAACGCCTCCGCCCCGATGATCCGCTCAGGGTCCAGAGCCCGAGCGACATGACTTCGATAAGGCACGGCCGCCGGCAGGTCTTGCGCACGCTCCTCCAGGTACGCCCTCACCTCCGCAAGCATTGTTTCGACGGATTCGTGGTCGGAAGCGACGTGATGCAGCTGCAGGATGGCGAACCATCGTTCGGTGCTGCTGTCGGGCGCAATCTGCACTCGGATCATCGGTGCTCGTCGCAGGTCCAGCTTCTGATGTTCCGGCCTCATCCGCTCCTTGAGTTGATCCACTGGGTCCCTCAACGGATCCAGCGCCAGCTCCTTGACTTCCAGCAGTGCGTGCCGCTGCACAACCTGTACGGGTCTCGGCAACTGCTCGAACAGTACGGCTGTTCGCAGAACCTCATGCCGATCGATAACCCATTGCAACGCTTCAATGAAGCGTTCGAGCGTACGCCGCGACGACAAGGACATGAGTATCGGCAGAACGTACGTGTCCCCACCGTGCTCATCCAGCTTGTGGTGAAACAGGATGCCTTCCTGTAGCGGCGCCAATGGGTATATGTCTTGGATGTTGGCCGCACCGCCCGGAACCGACTGAACGATGCGCTGGATGTGTTCTGGCTCAAGCTCGACCAACGACAGCATTTGCGGCGTAATCATCTCGCAGTCGAGCGGAATCATGCTGGCCGGGATCTCGCAGTGCGCGGTCGCAGCACTGGTCAGTGTTCCTGCAAGATCCGAGAGCGTCGGATTCTCGAAGACCTTGCGGGCATCGACGGCCAACCCGGCCTCTCGCAGACGCTCCATCATTTTCACGATCAGGAGTGAATGTCCGCCGAGCTCGAAGAAATTGTCCCATCGCCCGACATGCTCCATACGCAACAGCGTCCGCCATATGAAGGCAAGAAGTTCTTCTGTTTCTCCCTGTGGAGCTTCATAGGGCCGGCTGGTGTAGGCTTCGAGCTGGGGCACGGGCAATATTTGCCGGTTCAGTTTGCCGCTCGGCGTGAGCGGGAACTTGTCGAGGCATACGAACGCACTGGGCACCATATACTCTGGCAGCATTTGCCTGAGATGGGCGCGCAGTACCTCGGCGCTGGGCATGAGAGCGCCTCGATCCGAGGCATGTCGTGGGACCAGATACGCGACCAACTGCTTCTCACCCGGAAGATCCTCACGGACCAGAACGACTGAATCGTCCACCAGTTCGTGCTTGGCAAGCTGCGCTTCGATTTCCCCGAGCTCGATGCGGTATCCCCGCACTTTCACTTGATCGTCATTGCGGCCAAGGTGCTCGATGACCCCATCACTGCGCCATCGACCCAGATCCCCGGTCCGGTACATGCGTGCCTGTGGATCGACGCTGAACGGATCTGGACTGAAGCGTTGCTCGGTGAGCTCCGAGCGATTCCAGTAACCCCGTGCTACACCTTCTCCACCTATATAAAGCTCTCCCACAAAACCCGCCGGGACGGGCTCGCGGTTCTGGTCCAGCACATAGATGCGCCTGTTGACCATTGGGCGACCGACATGGGGTCGCTCCGAGCTGTCTTTCAATGCCGCGACCGTGGCGTCAACGGTGCATTCGGTGGGTCCGTATACGTTGTAGAAGTCTATCTGTCGACTCGATGCCAGCTGAGCCCACAACTGCGCATCAATGGCTTCGCCGCCGACCAGAACCACCCGCAATCCATGTCGGCCAGCGTCCAGCAGCCCCGCAGATACCCAGGATCTGAGCTGCGATGGCGTACAGTCGATTGCCTCTATGCGGTGATCCTGCAAGAAGCCGATCAGCCGCGACGCATCCCATCGAACATTCTGCGGGACGACAACTACCGCACGCCCGGATAACAACTGAACCAGTTGCTGAACCGACGCGTCGAAACTGAGGGAAGCGTTCAGCCCCACCCGCCGGCACGGAGCAGAGTGCGCGTACACGCGTTCCAGCCCTTGCCACAGATTGACCACGTGACGATGCTCTATCATCACGCCCTTGGGCAGCCCGGTGGACCCCGACGTATATATTATGTACGCGAGATGATCCGGCCTCAGCCCAAGCGCCGCCGCGTCGATATCGGTGAACGGTTGCGCTGCGATCGCACTCCAATCGCTGTCGAGCACTATCGACTCCGCCTGTGAGTACGGCAGTATCGGCCGCAGCCTGTCTTGAATGAGCAGAACCCGCGGTAAAGCATCCCCAAGCATGTACGCCAGGCGCTCAGCCGGGTACGCCGGATCCAGCGGGACATAGGCACCGCCCGCCTTCAGCACGCCCAACACACTCGTGACCATCGCCAGACCACGGTCAACGCAGATCGCAACGCGCTCGCCGGGCCCGATCCCATGCTCTCGCAACAGGTGCGCCAGCTGATTTGCCCGCGCATTGAGCTCGCTGTAGCTCAGTTCCTCGCCTTCATAGGCAAGTGCCACGGCATCCGGAGTCCGTCGCCCCTGCTCCTCGAAGATCGGGTGAATGAGACGATTTCCCGGATAGTCCGCCGCAGTGTCATTGAAAACCTGCAGGACCAGCTCTCGCTCGGCAGCTGGCAGGATCGGCAGTTGAGCGACCCGAGCCTGCGTATCGAGCGTCATCTGTTCGAGCAATTCCTCGTAGCAGGCCGCCATGCGCGAGATCGCCCGGTGATCGTGGAGATCACTGGCATATTCGATGGCAGCCGCAACACCGTTGGGCGTCTCCTCCACCAACAGGGACAGCTCTGCCTGTGTTCGTGCTTCCGCGATAGTCGCTTCGCTCGCTTCAATCTGTGGCAACCACGGCATCTCCGCAGCAGCGAGCGCCTCGGATGAACGAAGGGGCACAGCGATCAAATGAGAGTCGACGCCAGAGCCGTCGCTGCGCCCGAGCTGCTCATGCATCAACTGCGCTGGACGGCAGCTCGGCTGCCCCAGATCGACACTGATGTCGCTCAGCAGCTCTTCGACGGTAAGGTTCTTCGATACCGTAACTTCGAGCGTTGACGCGCATTCCGAAGGGCCGATCAGTCCCCTGGTGTCAGGATGCTGTTGGCTCGCGGTTCTGAAGTTGACCGATACGTCCTGCAGTCCGCTCCAACGCTGAAGCAAGATGGACCAGCAGCCGATGAGAACGACGAGTTGGCTCACACCATGCTGCTGCACGACCTCTTTCAGCCGGCCCGTCAGTTGCACTGAGAATCCGAGTGGAACGTATCCAGCCGGGTGGTACTGCACGTCACACTCTGGCCCATCTGTTTGGGACAACGTCTCCGACGCAGCCCTGTGCGTCACTGATTCGCGGCTAGTGATCTCACGCGCATTCTTTGATCGCATATCCATTGTGTTCCCTGCAACGATTGATGGCAGATGGAGTATTCGCCCGAGAGACGAGAACGAGGGCGACCGCTCGGGAACTTCCATGCACCCCACAGCGGCGAACCTGCCCAAGTTTGCGAAGAATGGCCGGCCGCACCCGTGGCGGCGAACTTCATTGGCTGAGGTCGCACTGCTCCAGTGCTAAGCGTCTGAATACGCGGGAACTTGAACAGGGCTGGTCAAGGTGACCATGGTTGCAGAATTGCAGAGTGATTCTGCCCGGTCGCGATTGACAGTGATCCACAACGCCTCATGGCATCAGCAAACCACGCACGCCAAACGGTAGCGCGCCAGTGGATTTCCAGGAGATTCCCTCAGCGTCCCTGCTGGCGTGTCCAATGGAGCTAGATGGCATCGTATATGGGGAAGTCTGTGCACAGCGCTTTGACTTGAGCGCGTACTGCATGCTCTACGAGTGGACTGCCGGCATCTCCGTTCGCGAGGGATGTAAGCACCTGGACAATCATTTCGGCCACTCGCTCGAACTGCGGCACACCAAAACCGCGAGTCGTACCCGCCGGGGTACCCAGGCGCACACCGGAGGTCACCGTCGGCTTCTCCGGATCGAAGGGAATGCCATTCTTGTTGCAGGTCAGTCCGACCCGCTCCAACGCGGCCTCCGCAACTTTTCCAGTGAGACCGAGCGGCCGCAGGTCCACCAGCACGATGTGACTGTCAGTGCCTCCTGAAACGATCGCGGCACCGCCTTTGAGAAGGCCGGCTGCAAGTGCACGGGCGTTGTCGATCATCGCGTGCCCGTAGGATTGAAACTGTGGGGTCAGCGCTTCCCCCAGAGCGACGGCCTTGGCGGCGACTACGTGCATCAGCGGTCCTCCCTGCAGGCCAGGGAATACGGCTGAATTGATCTTCGCCGCGAGCGTGCCGTCGTTCGTCAAGATCAATCCACCGCGAGGGCCTCGCAGCGTCTTGTGCGTGGTCGAGGTTACGACGTGGGCGTGTGGGAATGGCGATGGATACGCCCCGGCCACTATGAGCCCGGCATAGTGCGCAACATCAGCAAGCAGATATGCACCGACACGATCGGCAATGACGCGGAAGCGGGCAAAGTCGATCGCACGCGGGTAGCTCGATCCGCCGGCAATGATCAGTTTCGGCCTGTGTTGCAGGGCGAGACGCTCAACCTCCTCGAAGTCGATCTGCGCATCCTCGTGCCGCACGCCGTAACCGATCGCCTTGAACCATTTGCCCGACAGGGCGGGAGCAGCGCCATGCGTGAGATGTCCACCAGCTGCCAGTGACATACCAAGCAGCGTATCCCCGGGTTGCAGGAGAGCCAGCAGCACGGCACCGTTGGCCTGGGCGCCCGAGTGCGGCTGCACGTTGGCGAAATCACAATGAAACAAGTGCTTGGCCCGCTCGATCGCAACCCGCTCCACCACATCGACATGCTCGCAGCCGCCGTAGTAGCGACGCCCGGGATACCCCTCGGCATACTTGTTGGTCAGGACGGAACCCTGCGCGGCCAGCACGGCGCGCGAGACGATGTTCTCGGAGGCGATGAGCTCGATCTGCTCCTGCTGACGTCTCAGCTCCGCCGCAAGGGCCTCGAATATCTGCGGGTCGGTCGACCGTGGGTCACCAACCATCGGCATCGTGTGATTCATGACGCTCATGACGACTCCTGGAGAGACAAAGAACATGGAGAAACCGGATCATCCTTACCCGTCAGCGTATCCAGACGAGAGTCGTGCTCGGCGCGTCCTGTCACGATCCGACAGACTGCCGCCACGCCAAAAGCCGATGCGCTCGTGCGAAGCGTTTGCCAGAAGTCCGCAGCGAAACTTCGATAGACCGCCATCTCGAATACCGGCAGGTCATTTGCATCGTCACGCAAGCGCCACAGTGTCACCCCCATGTGGGCTGCCACCGTTACAGCCACGCCTCCCACAGGAAAAATGCGAGGATGAAGATCCACGGGAACCAGCTTGTACAGAGTGTCGCGCACGTTTGGTCCGGAAAGCCGCAGCACGGCGTAACCGCCGCTCTGATCAGAAACGGACGCAAGACCTGCCAGCCCTTCCTTGAGCCCATGGGCAAATCCATTCGCACCGCTCTCGCATGTAGCAAGCCATGCTCCAGGCCCAATACCGGCCAGCGCAACATTGCCAGATGTCGTACGGACAGCCCCCACCGGCAACTCGATGCTGAAGCGCTCGCGCAGTCGCCGGGCAAGATCTGAGACGCGATCCTTTCTTGCCTGCACGGTGGCGATCCCGAGGCCATCGCGATCCTCGACGACGACTCCGCAGCCCGCTACGGGCATCGGCGGCCAATCCGGTAGGTCAGCAAACGGTGCGCGTGGCATGAGAGTGACGCTGTGATCTGCCATAGGGATCCTCAACCACGAAGACGCTCACCTTCCGGGTCGAAGAAGGCTGGCGAAACGACCTCAACCTCCACGTCACTGCCGTGGATCGGATCGTAAGCACGAATACGCTCACCCCAGCGCTGCGATCCGCCCTGGAGAAGCCCCAGTCCAATCCAGACGCCCAGCATTGGCGAGAAGGCAACGGAGGTGAGGTAGCCCTGGTCATTGGCCAGCGATACGTCCGCGCCTCGCGCCAGAAAGTGCGCCCCGGAAAAAAAGCGCGCCTCCTTGTCAATCGCCTTCACACCAACCAAGGTCGCGCGACGCGGGTGCGCCAGCCCCTCCCGGGCCGCCAGGACACGACCGATGAAATCCTTCTTGTTGGACATCATCCGCCCCAGACCCAGATCCGCCGCTGTCGTCATTCCATTGATCTCGTTACCGGCGACATGTCCTTTCTCGATCCGCATCACCCCAATAGCTTCCGTGCCGTACGGAACGATGCCCAGATCGGCCCCGGCAGTCATGATTGCCCGGATGACCGCATCACCGTAGCGCGCAGGAACCGCCAGCTCATACGCAAGCTCGCCCGAGAATGAGACCCGGAAGAGCCGCACGATCATGTCGCGCCAGCAGAACTGGGCACAGGCGAGATACGGAAAGGCAACATCGGCGAGGGCGATGACATTGCCCAGCAGTCGCTGCAGCAGTCGTCTCGAGTTCGGCCCGGCCACTGCATACTGCGCCCACTGCTCGGTAACGGACACGATCTGAACGTCGAGATCCGGCCACAGAACCTGACGCGCGTACTCCAGGTGTTGCATCACCCGCCCGGCGTTCGCCGTGGTGGTCGACATCACGTAGTGGTCGGCCGCCAGACGAGCGCTGGTGCCATCGTCGAGCACGAAACCGTCCTCGCGCAGCATCAATCCATAACGCGTTTTTCCGACCGGGAGCGTCGAGAACGTATTGACGTAGACCTTGTCCAGAAATACTCCGGCGTCCGGCCCTTGAACGTCGATCTTGCCAAGCGTCGAGACGTCGCAGACTCCCACACTCGATCGAACGGTCGTCACCTCACGGGCAACCGTCTCGAACCAGCTTTGCTCGGTGTCAGTGGCAAACCAGCGCGCGCGCAACCACTGGCTGGCTTCCACGAACGTGGCGCCGCATTCCTGCGCCCAGACATGGCTGGCCGTGCGTCGCGTCGGCTTGAACATCTTGCCGCGATGATGGCCAGCGAACGCACCGATCGACACCGGCGCCAGCGGCGGTCGCGCCGTAGTCGTACCTGTCTCGGAGATCTCCCGCCCCGTCAACCTGGCAAGGATCGCGAGGCCGTTGACGTTGGAAGTCCTGCCCTGATCGGTCCCCATCCCCAGCGTCGTATAACGTTTGAGCAGTTCGACCGAGCTGAATCCTTCACGCACGGCGATGGCAATGTCGTCGTAGGTCACGTCGTTCTGGAAGTCGACGAACGCCTTTCCCTTCGACTCCGCAACATGCCAGAAGGCCGTTACACCGGATGATTCGCCTGCAACCTTCGGAATCGTCATCGCCGCAGCACGATGACCTGTCGACTCCGCAGCTTCAGCACCGGCTGCCGCTCCTTCCTGTAGTGCATCCGACAACCTGAAAGAGCCGTTTGCAGCTCCTACCACGGTGAATCGATGCATCCCGGCGCCCGCCACGAAAGCGCATAGGCGCTCGGACCAGAGCGGGCGCGCCCCAAGATGGCTGGACAATCCTATGTTCGGGTTCCACCCGCCCGATACCGCAAGAACATCGGCGCGCAGCCGAATCAGACGTCCTTCACCGCTACGGACAGTGACATGGCGGAGCGACCTTGCGCCGTGTGTCGCAACGACCTGCGTCCCCAGAAGTACCTGCACGCCTCGATGCTTTGCCGCCTCGACCAAAGATGCCGGCGCATTGGACCGAGCGTCGATGATTGCCTCCACGGCAACATTTCGGTCGAGCAGATCGATGGCGGTCGTCCAGGCATCATCAGTAGCGGTGAACAACACAATACGGCTACCCGCCGCAACGCCGAATCGATTCAGATAAGTACGGACCGCAGATGACATCATGACGCCCGGGCGATCATTGCCTCCGAAAACGATCGGTCGCTCGGTAGCGCCAGCGGCGAGCACCATTCGTCTGGCAACGATCTTCCACAAGCGCTGGCGCGGCTGATGTGGCGCTGGCACACGCATGTGGTCCGCGACGCGCTCGAGCGCACCGAACGTGCAGTCGTCATAGACCCCGAAGACGCTGGTGCGCCGTAGCACACGCACTTCCGGTAAGGCCGCGAGTTCCGTCTCGACCGCACGAGCCCAGGCTGAGCCGCTCATACCGTCGATCTCCCGTCGGTCGCCATTCAATCGACCGCCCGGCATGAAATCGTCGTCGCATAGAATGACACGCGCGCCTGACCGCCCTGCGGCCAGCGCCGCCGAGAGACCCGCCGGTCCACCGCCGATAACGAGAAGATCGCAGAACGCATGCTCCTTCTCATACAGGTCTGGATCAGCCTCCGTGCTGGCGTGTCCAAGACCGGCGGCGCGGCGGATCATCGGTTCGTAGAACCTTTCCCACATCGACGCAGGCCACATGAATGTCTTGTAGTAGAAACCGGCCACCAGCAATGGCGCCAGCATCGAATTGAGTGCGCCCAGATCGAACGAAAGAGAGGGCCATCGATGTTGACTGCACGCCTCCAAACCATCGAACAGCTCCGCAAGTGTCGCGCGCGTGTTCGGTTCGAGCCTCGAGCCAGCTCTCAGCTCAACCAGTGCGTTCGGCTCATCTGCGCCTGCGCACACGACACCGCGCGGCCGGTGATACTTGAACGAGCGCCCAATGAGCTTGACACCCGATGCCAATAGCGCGGACGCGAGCGTATCGCCGGCATAGCCGGCATAGCGCCGCCCATCGAAGCGGAACGTCAAAGGCTGGGATCTATCGATCAAACCGACGTCCGCAAGCCGGTTGGGCTGTGACCCGGACATTGACGGAGAGTTCATGAATGCACGACCTGCTTCAACAACTCGACGTCATGAATGACGTGCGTACGAGTATCGCGAGTCACACGCACGATGCTGCGACAACCGAATGCGTGATACCAGAGCTCCGCATGCCGCCCCATCGGGTTCTCACGCAGATACACGGCCTCGAAGAAGCGTGTCTGTGCCTCCGGCACCTCCGGATTTGGCCTGCCGGCCCCCGCATCGCCGTGATAGGCAAACTCGGACAGTTCTCGCTCACCGCAGAATGGACAAACAATTCTCATACCCACCACCGTTCTGGCACTGCTCGGCGCAGCACGACACCATGACGACTCAATGCAGATTCGGCTGCGCGCCCATCCCTTTCTCATCAATGAGGAACCCTCGCTCGAACCGAGCGAGTCGATAGGCATGAGCCAGTTCGTGAGACTTGTCGTGGGCGATGAGATGCGCGAAACACCACCCGGCGGCCGGTGTTGCCTTGAAGCCGCCATAACACCATCCGCAGTTCAGGTAGAGACCCGCGACCGGCGCGCGATCGACGATTGGCGACCCATCCATGGACATATCTACCGTGCCGCCCCAGGTTCGCAGCACCCGCAAACGTCCCAGACAGGGCATCAACGCCATTGCACACTCGCCGACCTCCTCTACGGCCGGAAGATTTCCCCGCTGTGCATAGGAGTTGTAGCCATCGATATCGCCGCCCAGGACGAGCCCGCCCTTGTCCGACTGGCTCATGTAAAGGTGGCCTGCACCAAACGTCACGACGCCAGGCAGAAGCGGCTTGATACTCTCCGTGACGCAGGCCTGCAGCACATGGCTCTCGATCGGCAACCGCAGTCCGGCCATTCGCGCCAGCACCGACGAATGACCGGCAACCGCCACCCCCACCCTGGGCGCTCGAATCTCTCCACGGGTCGACTCTACTCCGACAATGCGACCGGCCTGGTACATGAATCCGGTCACTTCGCAGTTCTGGATGATGTCGACGCCATAGTGACTCGCTGCGCGGGCGTATCCCCACACCACGGCATCGTGGCGGACGGTGCCGCCGCGCTTCTGCAGAAGCCCGCCCTTGATTGGAAATCGCGCGTTGTCGAAGTCCAGCATCGGCAGCATGCGCCGTATGGTCGATATGTCGAGCAGCTCGGCATCCACACCGTGCATGCGCATGGCGTTGCCTCGGCGAACGAAGGCGTCACTCTGGCCATCCGAGTGACAAAGATTCAGTACGCCTCGCTGGCTGATCATCGCGTTGTAGTTCAGCTCTCGTTCCAGCCGTTCCCACAAGGTCATGGAGAACTCGTAGAACGGCAGATTGCCAGGCAGGAGATAGTTCGACCGGATGATGGCCGTGTTTCTGCCCGCATTACCTGAGCCGATCCAGCCCTTCTCGATCACTGCGACGCGGCGAATGCCATGCACGCGTGCCAGATAGTACGCGGTTGCCAAGCCATGCCCGCCACCGCCGACGACGATGACATCGTAATCAGCCTTCGGGGCGGCATCACGCCAGGCAGGCGTCCATTTCCGGTGACCGGATAGCGTCTGACGTATCAGGTTGAAGATCGAGTAGTGCATGCAGCGCGCGTTGGTTCGTGGAGGCTCGTTCTCGTTGCTCCATAGTCTGCGCATCTGCCGCCGCATCAATTGCTTCCTTGCGACACAAAATATACCGTTTGCGCCAACAGCAACGACCGGGGCAGCAGCATGCAGCGAGCGACGATGCGGCACTCTGCGAGGAAGATCGAATCCGTCGGATTCCTTCTCATTCCAGGCTTCGCGTTGCTGTCCTATGCCGCGGCAATGGAACCTCTCCGAGCGGCCAATCAGCTCTCCGGCAAGACCCTCTATCGCTGGTGGCATACGGCGCCGGGAGACAAGCCCGTGCCCGCTTCCAACGGGACCACTGTTCTACCTAACTTCCCATTCGGCTCCGAGACCGATCGACCCGACCTCATGCTCGTGTGCGCCGGCGGCAATCCGGCCAGCTTCGACGACAAGCGCACCTATACCTGGCTGCGTAAACTGGCCAGCCGCGGCGTGGTTGTCGGCGGAATTTCCGGCGGCCCTTTCATTCTTGCGAAGGCAGGCATGCTTGCCGGTCGGCGTTGCACCGTGCACTGGGAACACCTTCCGGCGCTACAGGAGGCATTTCCTGACGTTGCGTTCACACAGGCACTGTTCGAGATCGATCACGATTGCATCACCTGCTCCGGTGGAGTCGCAGGACTGGACATGATGGTTGCCCTGATCACCCGCGATCACGGGTATGAGCTCGGGACCGCAGTCAGCGATTGGTTCTTGCATACGCACGTACGCGACGGAAATGGTCCACAGCGCATGGATCTGCGCCAGCGGCTGGGTGTCGTCGACGACAACCTCCTCAGTGCGTTGAAAATCATGGAGGAGCACGTCGAGGCACCGCTGTCTCGACAGCGGATCGCGACTCTCGTGGGCGCATCCCTCAGACAGCTCGAGCGCTCGTTCCGCGTGAACCTGGGACGCGGAGTGCACGAGCACTATCTCGCGCTGCGTCTTACCCGCTCACGCCAGCTGTTGCGCGAAACCTCGCTGTCGATTCTAGAGGTCGCATTGGCCACCGGCTTCGCATCGGCGAGCCAGTTTTCTCGAGTATTCAAGCGTACGTTTGGGTCGCGTCCTCGCGATGTCCGCAATAGCGGGCGTCAGGCCTGACGCCCGCCAACGAGAGTTACGGCGGGAAGGCGCGCCATCAGCGTAAGCCGTGGCTGAGCTGGTTCACGGAGGACTACCCCACAACGCGTCGGGACACGAAATGAAACCGTCGGCATACACAACTCCCACGTCGCGGTCGGTCCTGAGGAATACCGGACCGTCCAGATCCACCACGCTGCAGAGCTGACCCACCAGAAATGCGGGTGCCATTGCGAGAGAGGTTCCCAGCATGTTGCCGATCATGACGTCAAACCCGAGCCTGCGCGCGGTGCGGGCCATTTCCAGCGCTTCGGTCAGGCCGCCACATTTGTCGAGTTTGATGTTGATCACATTGAATCGACCGATCAGCCGGGACAAGTCCGCCATCCCTTGGACACTCTCGTCCGCTGCGATCGGAATGGGGGCCTGCAGCTCATCCAACGGCATTTCCCGACCTATCGGAAAGGGCTGTTCGATGAGCGCTACCCGAGCCGCCACCAACACCGGCATGAGGCGCTCCAGAGAAGCACGGTCGAAGCCCTGATTGGCATCTACGGCAAGCCACACCTCGGGCCTGGCCTCACGCACGGCCTGGACCCGCTCTGCATCGAGCGACTCCCCTGTAAGTTTGAGCTTGAGCGCGCGGGCGCCCGTATACCTACGTGCCGCCGCAGCCATACGATCGGGATGATCCGCGCCGCACGTGAACGTGGTAAGCAGGGCCCGCGGCTTCTCGAGCCCAGCAACCTGCCACGCAGGTCTGTTGCTTGCTTTCGCCTCGAGATCCCACAACGCGCAATCGACGGCATTGCGTGCTCCGCCATTCGGAAGGAGCCGACGCAGCGCCTCGCGACCGATGCCAGCCTCGACCGCGGCCCGAACCGACTCGACCTGTCTCGTGATCGCAGTTACATCCTCGCCGCGATAGAAGACTCCCGCCGCTTCTCCGCGGCCCACGTAACCATCGCGCCGAAGCGTGACGACGATGACGCGGAGTTCCAGGGTCGTATGCCCGGTGATCCGGAAGGGCTCGATCAACGGCCAGGTCTCGAGCTCGACCGTAAGCGCGACAACTCCAGGAGCAACCATGCGCTTTACCCCGAGGCCAGGCAGGCGGCAACGAGCTGATCCAGCTCGGCGCCAGGCCGGAGCGGGTCGGCAACTGCCATGAACAGCCGCTCGGCACATTCAGCAAGCGCAGCACGCGCCTCACGCTCCTGTAGCCCGAAAGTGTTCAGAGAGACTCCCGCGCATCGAACGTGAGGATTGGTACGGCGCGCCAACTGCAGATGCAGGTCGATTGCTTCCTGGAGCGTGGGCGTTCGATAGTCCTCGAGCCCCAACACTTGATTCCGGCCCAGCTGATGGCAGACCACGATCACATCGGGCTGCGTTCCATGGAGAAGGCCGAGCGATACGCCTGCATAGGACGGATGAAACAAGGAGCCTTGGCCCTCCACGACGTCCCAATGGTCGTCGCTTGCGTCCGGACTCAGCGCTTCCGCCGCTCCCGCAATGAAGTCTGCCACTACGGCATCGATGGGGATGCCCGAACCGGCGATCAGGATTCCCGTCTGACCGGTCGCGCGGAAATCCGCCTTCACACCGCGCGCTTGGAACGCACGCGCCAACGTCAGGGCGGTGTATTTCTTCCCCAACGAGCAGTCGGTCCCTACCGTGAGCAGACGCCGACCGGTTCGCTTTCGACCGGTTGCGACCGGGAGACCGGAAGGCGCCTGGCGCACGTCGATCAGGCGCCGCCCCAGGCGTTGGGCAGCAAGCCGCAGCTGCGCGTGCTGCTGCAAGCTGCCATGCAAGCCGCTGACGATATCCAGTCCAGCGTCAAGCGCCTGGAGAAGAGTAGGTATCCACGCCTCCGCCAGGAGGCCGCCGCGATTGGCGACACCGATCACCAATGAACGAGCGCCTCGTGCGCCGGCTTCACCCGGGCTCAAACGCGGCAGACCTAGGGTCACCGTAGCCGACGGCAACGCGCACTCGCCGATGCAAAGATCGGGCGCCCAATCCCGCATCCCAAAAGCGGTCTTCGCGTTCGGCGCTTCCGTAACGTCGCCGAGAAAAAGCAGGTACGGTCGGGGAAGTTCCACGGTCATTGACGTCATGATGGCCGCTCGCAGAAATTTTCGAAGAACCGATGGATCCATCTGCGGACGCGCACGCAATCGTCCTGCGCATGAAAGCTGGCCCTGGCCTGCTCGGCTTGTTCGATTCCGATCGTGCCTCTGCGTTGCCGCAGGTCCACCAGCATCGCTGCATACTCGGGAGAGAATTCCGGGTGACCTTGAAAGCTCAGTGCGCACCGATCGTCATACGAAATGGCCGCGTTGGAGCAGAATTCACTCGTTGCGATGACATGCGCGCCCCGCGGCACCCTGATCACCTGGTCGCGATGGGACACTGGCAATACGAAAGTGTCGCCTGCGTCCATCCACGGCCTGCGAGCACAGATCCTGTACTCGTGCAGACCATGGGCCCATCCCTTGTCCGACACTTCGACGGCGCCGCCGTACGCTTCCGCCATGAGCTGATGCCCAAAGCAGATTCCAACGAGCGGCGTCGTGCGCTCGAGTTTCCTCACCCAATTGCGCAGCGACGCGATCCAGGCGTCCGTATCGTGCACCCCAGATTGCGAACCCGTGATGATGTAAGCGTCGATGTCGGCCTCTTCTCCGGGAAGTTCGCCGTTTCGCGCATCGAACACTGCATAAGAATATCTGGAGCCCAGAGCTGCGATGATCATCGCGGGATATGACGGGACACACTCGAGCTCCGCCGGCGGATGGCCGGTTCCGAGTATCCCGATTCTCATGATTCTTTTCACCGTAGTTCCCTTATCAGGAGTCGACGATCGCGACCCCGCCCTCGGATCACTTGGGAGCAACCGCAATCACCGGCAGAGAGACATGAGAGGCGTGTCCGGCATCGTGATAGATCCTTTGCTGGGCCACGACCGGCAATCGTTCGTCTCTCATCCAGTTCACCGCGTCCGTCTGTGGATTGCGATCGAAGCGCGAAAACCAGGTTGATGACACTTCAATTCGTATCCGATGTCCGCTCAGGAAACGCACGCCAGTCGCAGTCATATCGATCTCATAGCGTTCGATGAGCCCAGGCTGCAGGAACTCAGGATGGTCGAAGCCGTTGCGGAATCGTGCGCGCAGCAGTCCATGACAGAGAAATCGTGCGCTGCCGTCCGGATGCACATCCACCAGACGCACGTGCCAATCGCAATCTCTTGCGGACGACGACGCGTACAGGACGGCGCTTATGTGACCAACGACGTCGAGCGGGTTCTCCAGCACTTCGGAGGTGTAGCAGAGCACGTCCGCACGGCCGCTCACCGCTCGATCATCTACCGGCCCTTCATGCATGTTCCAAAGCACACGCACGGGATCGAGCGGATCCGAGTCATACTGGTCATGTCGTTCCGCTCCGGGAGACTCTCGCGAAAGCCTGCCGTCACCGCGATGCGTATTCGCCCGTCCGTCGCTGTGCAGATAGAAATTGACTCGCTGGGTACCCGGCAGCGGCCAATCGTCCGCCTCCCACCATTCGTTGGCCCCAACGACGAAGACATGGATCTTCGGCTCCTCGGCAAGACCGTTGTCCTTCATCCCCCGCAACCAGTAGTCGAAGAATCGGGAAACGTAGGCGTCGAGATCGGTGACGGCATGCGGACCGAAGTCCACCCCGCTGAGCGTCCTGGAGAGGTTGACCCAGTGTGGCCAGGGACCGATGACGAGCCGCTGCCCTTCGCGGGCCTCCTGTGTGGCGCCGAGTTCTCGCATGCCCATGAAGTTGCGTGGCGCGCCCAGGAAATTCAGGTCCCACCAGCCACTGACGTTCAAAGCCGGCACCTTCATCCGTGACCAGTACTGCTCATAGCCCTGAGAGCGCCAATATTCGTCGTAGCTGGGATGCGACATCCATTCGTTCCACCACGGGCTCTCGATGCCAGCGGCGTCCGTAACTTTCTCAAGCGGAAGAGCTTCGACATACGGCTGTTCCTGCGTGTGAAGACCGTGCTCGCTGCTGGCCTGCCTGCTGCGGCGCCCCATGACATACATCCACTCGGCCATGCCCAGCAGAATCGCTCCTCCCCATATCGGCTCGTTCACCCATGCGTGTCCGGGCGGCGAACAGACAGGCACGATCGCCTTGAGCGCCTTCGGCGCATGCGCAGCAGCGAACCATTGCGTCTGGCCGACATAGGAGCGGCCCATCATTCCAACGTTGCCATCGCACCAATCCTGCGCCGCGATCCATTCGATCGTGTCGAAGCCGTCCGTATGCTCTTGTCGATACGGATCGAATACTCCATCGGAGTTGAAGCGACCGCGGCAATCCTGAATCGCGACAATGTAGCCGCGCCGGGCCAGCTGCTCATGAAACGTCCGCTCAGGTGACGACGCCAGAACCACCTTGTCGTAAGGAGTTCTGATCAGGATCACTGGAAATTTCCCGGGGACATCCGGTCTGAGCAGATCCATCGCCAGAAGTACGCCATCACGCATTGGCACGAGCATGTTGCAGGTCGTACGCAAGCGGTACTTCGCCGGCGTCATCCGCCCGGCCCGAACCCCGGTGACGACGCGGATGCCAATCGCTCCTTCTGTCGTCATCCGCCCTCTGCCTCTTTCAACGAAACGACCCGCCGCACATTCAGGGCGTCGGCCCGATGGGAATCACCGTGGCCATCGACTGCGTCCGACGGATCGCCACTTTGTTGCAACGACTGCAGGTCGCCATCGATCGTTCTGCTGCCCCAATAGAGATGCCACGCCGCCCAGAGATAGCCAGGACACATGGCCAGCAAGGCATAACGCAGCGACTCCTCACCAAACCGCAGCCGCAAAGCATCGCTCAACGCACCTGCTGCCAATGGTCCGAGACCCAATCCGATCAAGTTGGCGAAGAGATAGACGGTCGCCAGTGCGCTGGCCCGCATGCGCGGGGGCACCAATGTCTGGATCGTCGCGAACAGTGGCCCGTATGTCGTGTAGACACCCAGAAGAGAAAGCCCCATCAGCACGAAGGCCCAGAACGGGCTGGATGAGACATAGATCCCGGCCGAGATGACCGCGAAGAAAGCGAAAGCTACCGCCATGGCTTTGAGCTGCAGACGTTCGTTGCGGGCCGCACAACGCGAGGCCAGCTCTCCACCCCAATAGGTGCCGACGAAGCCCGCCAACCCGTACGTCACCGCGAACCAGGTGCCTACTTCGCCAGTATCCAATCCATAACTACGAATGAAGAATGCCGGCTTCCACTGAGCAACCCCCCAGCCGAAGAAACTCATGACCGACCAGCTCAGCAGCAGATGGCGGAACGTGACGTTGTTCCACAGCGTCACGCACACGTCCCTCACGCTCGGGTGCGGCGTCGGTCCATCGAGCGCTGACGACGCCGAGAGCCGAACTGCTTCCCGTATTCCATCGGCATCTGATGCCCGACCGGTGCGCGGCTCACGAAACGTGAACCAGGCCAGTGCTGCCAGACCCAGACCGGGCAGTGCCAGCAGCAGGAACGTGACTCGCCATCCGTACAGCTCGTTCAACCAGCCCGCAAGGAAGTATCCAAGCACTGCACTCAATGGGTAGCCGAGCATGTAGCGACCGATGGCGCGGGGCCGGTCGGCACGCGTGTAGTAGTCGGCGATGAGCGAATGTGCCGGCGGGATGCAGCCCGCCTCCCCCACCGCGACACCCACCCGGATCAGGAGCAACTGAGCAAAGTTGGCTGCAAAGCCGCACAGCGCCACCGTCGTGCTCCACAGTACGGTCGTAACCGTGATGATGGTGACCCGGTTGCCACGGTCGGCCCAACGAGCGATCGGAAGCCCCATCACCGAATAGAAGAGCGCGAAGGCGATGCCCGTCAGAAAACCCAGCTGCGTATCACTCAGATCGAGATCGATCTTGATGTCCTGCAACAGCACGCCCAACGCCACCCGGTCCACCAGGTTGGACGCCAGGATGACCAGGAGAACGGTTAACAGATATTGTTTGTAGCTTATCTTCCGCATGACCTATTGCAGCCCCGCACGTCCTGCCGGAATGCGGCATACGCTCCATACGCCGCATTCCGGCACTCTGATCCACCCTTCCCCGGTCAGAAGTTGTAGCTGAGCTGCAGCCCGATCGTTCGAGGTCTCAGGCGATATCCGAAGTACTGTCCTGCTCGCGACAGCGTGCCGCGAAACGTCATCGCGTTCTCGTTCGTCAGGTTCCTCACGAAGAGACCGACGTTGAGATTTCCGATTGCCATGCCCGCCGACGTATCCAGCTTGGTGTAGTCGTCCGTTTCGAGCGACGGCGACTGCGCCAGGTCACCATAGAACGACCCTACATAGACCGCGTCGGCACGCGCAAACGCCTCGTATCTGCCAATGCTGAAATCGAACTTCAGTCCGACGTTCGCGTTGACCTCGGGCGCCGTCAGACGATTGCCCTTCGCAGCGTTGAGTGCCGGAACGGCCTCGCTCAGCGTGGAATCGATCCAGGAGCCGCCGAAAGTCATGCCGACTACATCGGTTATCTGAAAGCTTGCTTGAAGCTCCACTCCTTCCGAGACGGATTCACCCGCATTGGCCACGTAACCCAGGACACACGTTCCGGACCCCGGCCTTACTTGAACCGGCACACCGGACCACTCCATCCGGAAGATCGCGGCCTCGACGCTGAGGCGCCGCTCGAGAAGCGAGAACTTGGTTCCGATCTCGTAGCTGTCAACCTCGTCAGAGTTGACGTTCCGGGTCGAATCTATGGGAATGCCCGTGCCGTCAACGAGGCCATCGCCGTCGACGTCGCATGAGTTCGACGGCAGGCCGATCTGCGCCTGGCCAAGGCGAAATCCCTGCGCCCAGCCCGCATACACGAGGAGATCCGGGTTGAGTTTGTAGCTGACGTTCGCGCGATAGGTTTGCCCCGACGCGTCACTCTGCCGCTGCACCATGCCGATCGTGCTATACAGGAAGCCGCTCGCATCGACATCGAACGTACGCTCGTAGTCATAGGCTCGCACGCCGCCGGTCAGGGTCAGGCCATCCACGACCTCCCACGACACCTCACCAAAGACCGCTTTCTGCTTCAGGCTCCGCCTGTCCTCACGGATACCTATCGAGAGATCGGTTCCATAGAGGTTTGTCGCCGGATCGCCGTACCATCGATTGTCGGAAGAGCTGTCGTCGTCGATGTCTTCGACGTACACGCCGGCCAGGAAATTCCAGTCGCTGTCGAGCCGCGTCGTGACCCGAACCTCACCAACATGCTCGACATGGTCACTCACCGCCCGATTCGAGACCGGCTGATTCAGAGCGAGCGCCGCCCACGGATTCGATTGGATCGAATGGCTCTTCGTGTAGGAGTAGGTTGCAATCAGGTCGCCCCAACCCAGCCGGTATTCGACCACTGGGTTGAGGATGTCGACATCCATGTCGATCTGGCCACCGGTCTGGCCGCGAACCACGTGCTGTGTTGCAACCTGCAGGGCGGTTTGCTCATACACACCGCTGTTTGCGAGCGGCATACCGTCCGTTTCGTTCTTCTGCGAAAGATAGTTCAGCGTCAAACGCAGATCGTCGTTCGCCTGCCACAAGGCAGCAATACGACCGCCTCGCACGTAGTAGTCTCCGACTTCGTCCTTGTCGACAGCGAATGCCTGCACTCCGTACGGGACCACGACACTGGCCTCGAAGGCCGGATCGGAGCCCGCGCGATTCCGGTAAAAGCCGCTATCCTGATACTGATAGCCTACTGCCCGAATCGCGAGCCTGTCCTCGATCAACGGGATGTTGCCGATGACCTGAACGTTGTAGTTATCCCCGCCGGCATCTGCGGTACTCGAGTAGCTTGCTGCAACCCTGCCCTCGAACGAGTCGAGCTTCGGCGCCACTGGAATCGTGCGCACCGCACCACCGAGCGAAGAACTTCCGAATGCCGTTCCTTGCGGACCACGAAGAACCTCGACTCGGCTTATGTCCACGAGCTTGAGATCGACGTTAGTACCGCTTAGCAGGCCCGCTGAGGTGGTCGTCGGGGTCTCGCCGAAATAGGTCGCCGTGGTCGTGCTCGAAAAGAAATTCTGGAAAAAAGGAGAAGTCTCGATCCCCCGAATGACGACGGATTGGCCGTACGCGCTGTCCATCTGGCTTACTCCGGCGATACCGCGTAGATAGTCGCTGGCGTTGAACAGCCCTCGTTCGACGATGTCATCAGCCGTTACGACGCCGATGCTGATCGGAACGTCCTGCAGCCGTTCGCTGCGCTTCTGCGCAGTCACGATGACCTCTTCGATGTTTCTCCGCTTGTTCTCGCTCTGACTCTGACTTTCGCCGGATCGATCGATCTTCTGAGCTTCCACTTGGGTGGGAACCCGCAGCGCAGCCAGCCGCATGAGGCTCGTTCCCGCAGCACCTTCCGAGCCACCGTTTGCTGGCTGCACCAGGACTGTCCGCGGGTTCACATAGGAGTACGTCAGACCCGTATTCGACAGCAATGCTCTCAGCGCCGCTTCCGGAGTCACCGTCCCGGCAATCGCCGGGGCCTCGATTCCCTGCGTCACATCCGAGTAGAAGATGACCTGCATCCCCGACTGCCGCGCCAATTCATTGAGCGCGGCGCCGATCGGCTGTGACTTGATGTCCACGGTCACCGTCTTTGCAAGAGCGGCCGGCGTTTCAGACCTTGCTGCAGCACCGCAGAGCGCAACCATCGACAGACAGATTCCAGGCCAGTAGTTCCAATTGTTGTTATGCATAGAACATGCCCCCTTCTCGCGTGCCGACTGGCGATCCCCGGATGCACCAGCCCCTATCGTTTACTTCGGAAACCCGAACCAGTCGCTCAGGACTTTTTGCCGAAATTTCGCATTGGCCGAACTAGTAGACTGGCGCGCGGGCAAAGAGGGGTACCAATGCCGGCCGCGCCGAGGTGATTGGGCATCTCGAGTACCCTTTTTCCGCCGAATCCAGGTCTACCGATCTGCAATCAGAATGCGCGGAGTCCGGATGAGCCTGCCTGCAAACAAGAAGAAGCCGAGAAGCCCGACGCAAGGGTTCGAGGAGACCGTCCGTGCGTACGACCGCGAGCTGCACGGCTTCCTGCTGCGCCGTCTGAACGGCCAAGGGGAAAGTCCGGAGGACGTCCGACAGGAGATCTACCTTCGAATGTTGCGTTTCGCCGATGCCGAGCTGGTCCGCGAGCCACGCGCCTACTTATATAGAGTCGCGAGGAACGTCCTCCACGACAAAATGTTGCTGGTGCAACGCAAGCGCACCACCTTCGACGAGGACGCGGAAAGCGAAGGCATCGGCGAAGACGAGGTCACCCGCGCCGACAACCAGCGCGACATCGAGCACATCGTCGACCAGCTCCCGACCCTCTACCGCGCAGTGCTGGTCCTGCGCATCCGCGAAGGCATGAGCTACGGTGAAATCGCGAAGGAGCTGACGCTGTCGGTGCATACGGTCAAGAAATACATGCACCTGGCCCTGGTCCAGTGCAGGCTGATCGGTCTTGGACTGAAATGAAGCGGCAAGGGAGAAGCGACATGGAACCGCTGGGTGCTGGAACGCTGATGGAAATCCGCAAGGAAGCGTCGGCGTGGCTGATCGAGATGGACGTCGATCCGAAGCGCTGGAACCGCAAGCGCTTTACCGCGTGGCTCAAACTGTCGCCGCAACACATGGAGGAGTTCCTGGCGCAGAGCGCGCTGTGGGGCGCATTGATCGATCTCGGCCCGGGCGGCATCGATCTCGGCAACCTGCCGAAGGGTCCGGACAACGTCATCGAATTGCCCAGGACCTCGCAGGTGCAGTCACAGAGTGTCCGCGGCTGGTTTCGCTGGTGGTTCGTCGGGCTGGCCGCGGCGCTGATGCTGATCGTATCCACGACCGTCTTCTGGGGTCTGCGGCTCGACGATGGCGAAATACTGGCCACGGCCATCGGCGAGCAGCGGGCCGTGCGACTGGATGACGGCTCGGTCGTGCACCTGAACACGGATACCCGGGTGCGAATCCACTTCACCCAGAGCGCGCGGGAGATTCAATTGATCCAGGGAGAGGCGTTGTTCACCGTGAAGCGCGACGTCAACCGGCCTTTCCGGGTGCAGTCCGACGGCATCCGGGTGGAAGCACTCGGCACCCAGTTCAACGTTCGCCGCCGCAACAACGACACGGTCGTTTCGGTGGTCGAGGGGCGCGTTGCGGTCGTCGATCCGTCCAGGGTCGCTGCGAACGTAGAATCGTCCAGCAGATTGGCCACGGATCAAGCAACGGGCAGCAACCGGATCGGCGCGCCTGCCGAACAGGACGGGGCCGAATCCGGTGTAAGCCCGCAGAAAGCGCCCGGCGTTGCAGCCAATGTGCCGTACGAAGCTGGGCGTCCCGCACCCGCCGGAGCGCTGGCAGTGCTGGCCGCCGGCGAGCAGGTCAGTGTTGCCGTGGACGGAACTCTCGACCAGCCACCGGCGCAGAACGTCTCAGCGGCAACTGCCTGGCGTCAACGCCAGTTGGTCTTCAGCAACACGCCTCTGATTGACGTTGCCGCGGAAGTGGCTCGTTACAACGTGGCGCCGCGACTGCAGATCGAGGGCGCGGCACTTCAGGGACGGCGGCTCAACGGCGTATTCGCGGCTGACGACCCCGAGTCGCTGATCCAGTTCCTTGCTCGGGATCCGGCGCTCCTGGTGACACGCAGCGGCGACATCGTCGTCATCCGCTTTCGCGATCGCGAACCGGCCGTCGCACCGATCAATACCGTGTCGCTCGAAGACAAGAAGTCTGGCTGAACCGCATTCCGCAAGCCTGCGGCCCTGCTCTTCAGTCCTCCTCGATCCCTGAATACTCAATAACGCAACGTCCGACACCGCACCATCGCCATCCTGGCAGCCGCAGCAAACCCTGCGTCGCAAGCACATCGCCGTCCGCAGCGCATCGACTGTCTTTTGCTCTATTGACTGACCGAGCATCGCGCCGAACAGTCGGATCGACGCGTCGACAGACGCATTTCCCCTCTTCTCCAGCCCGAACTGACGCCTCACCCGGTTTACCGCCGCGCCCGGATTGGCCGGCCGTACGTGCAGCGCCAGACACCCCCCGAGCCCTGTCAATGTACGGCCATACGCCGATGAGACTCTCGGACCTCAGGAACACGCGACTACCGAACGCAGGAGCTCATGCCTCCCGACGAAATGCTGCACTCGTTAAGCACGATATCGATCACGCGACCCCACTGTCAGGCGTGACCAGGACACATCGAGGGTGAGGCTCATGGCCAAAATCGATGCGAAAGACCTCAGCATCGCATCAGCCGCCGCTGACTGGTTCCTGCGCCTGCGCGAGGGTGAACTCACCTCCGAGCAACAGCAGCGCTATGCCGAATGGCTACAAAGCTCGCAGGCTCATCGCGACGCGATCTTTTTTCTGCATGGGTTGTGGCACTCACTGCGCACCAGCGGGACTGGACCGACCTCCGGCACGCCCCGAGTCCATTGAATCCGACGGCACAAACCGCCTCGACCCGCTGCGTCGATTCATCAACATAAAGCCGTTTGCTCGCCGCTTGTCGCCAACCGATGACATCGGGCTGGCGCGCCGCGCCGATTCGCAAGAGCCGGGCATCTCGAACGTCTCATTCTCATGAACGCGGCACTTTTTGCCGTTTCTTCGTGCATCTCCTGCACGCTCATCGAATACAGTTGAAGACGCTGAAGACGGCGAATGGGCGCACCGATGTCGTGAGCCGATACAGCGCTCTGAAAATTCACGGGCACTGCAGCGACAGGCAATCTCATGAGACACGGAACGTCCATCGCAACCTTCAGCACGACCGAATCGAGACTCACGGAAAAGGAGGTCATCCCCGATGCCGCGACGACAACGGATCCATGTCCCGGAAGCCACCTACTACATCGTCCGCCGCACCAACTCGCAACGTCCGATCTTCACGCAGCCGGACGACTACACGCTCATCGCCAGCCTGCTGCCGTCCGCGCTGAAGCGTGCCGATGCACGGCTGCTCGGATACTGCTGGATGCCGGACGCCATCCATCTTGCGTTACAGATCGGTGAAGCACCGGTGGGCGACTTCATGCGTCAGCTCACCAGCCGTTACGCATTGCAGCTGCATCGGCGCGCTGGCGAATGCGGACAACTGTTTCGGCGCCCGTACCAGTCGACCCTGGTCGATCTGGATACTTATCTGCCGCGGATGATTCAGTACCTGCACTACATTCCGGTACTGGCCGGTCTGGCCTCGCGTCCCGATGGCTATCCATACACCAGCCACCAGACTTATCTCGGCAAGGAGCACCTGGGCGGCGTCCACTGCGGCGCGCTGCTGCGAATCCTCGACAGCTTCGACGAGGAACGGGCTGCCTATCGCAGACTCATGGCAGACCCGCCGCCCGCACCGATCGCCAAGCTGCTCGAACGCGGCTCGCCGAATACGCCGGGAGTACTCGGCGATGCTTCGTTCATCGCGCGGTTGCCACGAAGGGGACGTGTCATCCGTAGCCGGCTGTCGCTCGACGAGATTGCGGCACATGTAGCGCTATCGCACGACATGCCTCGGTCGCAGCTGACGTCCAGATCGCGCCGACGCGATCTGGTCCTGGCAAGGGCGCAGTTCGCCTGGTATGCCACCGAGCGGCGCATTGCCAGCCTGCACGAAGTCGCACGCTACCTCGGTCACAGTGCCTCGTGCCTGACGCGCGCGATCAGCCGCTACCAGCGACAGCAGCCGGAAATGTTCACGTTCGGCGCTTTCGCCAATCTGGTGCCGATCGGTCGGCCGCGGCAGCACGAGATCAACACGCCGCGCTGGGGAGAAGAAGAGTCCGAGCGCCGCGATGACGACGACCCCGCCACGGAGCTCAGGCCGCTCCGGGGAATGGACGGCTGCAGCTCGACTGGCATGTCGAGCTGAACCGCCGCACTCACCTCCGCGACGCAATCGACCAAACGCAGTTCATGCGACTGGAGCCGACTCAGGGACGAGTCGTGTCTGCGGAGCTGAGAGAAATTGGTCGGGACGGCGAGATTCGAACTCGCGACCTCTTGCGACTGCAAGTGCGCTGCCAGGCTGCGCCACGCCCCGAACGTTGCGACAGATTGTGCGGTGTGGCTCACCCGGATCGCAGGCAGCACCACGCGCAAACGCCTAAGCACGCGAATACAAAGGGAATGCCGACACACGCGGACCCGTGTCGGTCGGAGCAGAATTGCACATCGAGGCCGCGTAATATCCGACCCATGAATCGCGCCATCCTCGAGCCGCCACCCGCTGTCGCTCATCTGGTCCGCTATTTCCATGTCGAGGCGCCGCAACCCTGCGTGACGCGACTGCCGGCGACGCCGTTTCCGCTGCTGACCGTATTCGTGTCAGGTGCCGCGCTCTCGCACAGTGGCGATGAATGGACGGATACGCCGGCTGCATTCATCGGCGGGCCATACAGCCGACCGGTCTGTTACCGCGCCCTGCCCGGCACCGTTTTCATCGCCAGCCTGCTGCAGCCCGGTCAGGCGGCGCGCCTTTTCGGCATTCCGCAGGATCGACTCACGGACAGCCGCTGGCCGCTCGAAGAACTGATCGGAAGACACGAGACCGAGCGGCTGCTCGGCGATGTCCGACGGCACGCCGCACCGGGCGACTGGGCGAAGGTCATCGGTGCCTGGCTGCTCGCGCGCAGTGATTCGAATCGAATGCCGAAGCTGCTGTTACCGCCGCTGAGTTTGAGCGGCTTGATGCGTGCGCCGCGCGAACTGACACAGCAGCACGGGCTGAGCCTGCGACAGCTCGAACGCCGTTTCGTTGCAAGCTATGGCCTGCCGCAGCGCTCGATGGGACGCATGGTGCGTTTCGTTCATGCGCTGGCCGCCGTCATCTCCGGCAATCCGGCGGGCAACCTGACGCAGCTGGCGCACGATTGCGGTTACTTCGATCAAGCCCATATGGCGCGCGATTTCCTGGCGCTCGCCGGCAGCCCGCCAACACAGCTCGCGCGGGCCGCCGGAGCCGACCCCGGGTGGAGCACATTTCGCTACGAGCGAACCGAACTCGACCTGATCATGCGCGAGGACGCCCGACTGCCGCCCGCATTGACCGAAAGATAGGGAGCCCGCGCAAGGCCGGTTGCCTTCGCGATGGCCGGAGTCGTGCTGCCATGTCGGCACCGTTGGCCTGCTCGTGTCGTTTCGATACAAGCGCCTCCTCGGCGACTTGTCGGAAACTCACCGGCGAGCCGAGCGCCGCGCGCCCGGCCGCAAGTGCAACCAGATCGAGAACATCGTGAGCCAGATCAAGACTGTCGGAATCATCGGCGCAGGCCTGTCGGGGCTGGCCGCGGGCGTGGCGCTTGCAAGGCGCGGCATCCGGGTCGAGCTGTTCGAGGCGAAAGAAAAGCTCGGCGGCTGCTGCGCCACCACGCAACAGCAGGGATACACGTTCAACGATGGCGCACTGTACGTGGCCGTACCCGAACTGCTGGACCATGCGTTCGACACGCTCGGGATCGATCGCAGCACCGCGGTTCCGTTACGACGCATCACCAGTGCCGTGGAAACGACCCTGCCCGACGACACTGTCGTCGCGATGGGCATCGGCAGCGAGGTGAAAGTCCACGGCCGCGATGGTGAAGCACGTTCGGCACGAGCCGCATCCGAGGTCGAAAGCCTGCTGAACCGGTGGCGCCCCGTGTTGAGACTGTTCGCAGACGATCTGCTCACCCAGCCGCCTTCAACGGCGCGCCTGCTGCTCAAGGCCTGGCGACATCTACCCAAGTTCCGCGGAACCGTTGCGGCCGAGCTCGAGCGCGCATTCAGCGACCCGGCCGTGCGTGCTGCAATGTCGGGCGTGCTGCTCTACACCGGCTTGCCGCCGCAGCAGATGCCGGTGTTCCAGCTGATCGGATTGGTGGCGCTGCTCGACTCGGGGTTCTATTTGCCGGAGGGCGGCATGGGCGCGATTCCCCAGGCCTTGAGCACGACGCTGCTGCAACACGGCGGGAAGATTCACACCGGCGCCAAGGTGAAAAAAATCCGGGTGACGCGCAACCGTGTTTTCGGCCTGGAGGTCCACGGGCACGGCACGGTGGCGGTGGATGCCGCCATTTCCACGGTGAGCGGCATGTTGACGTTCGGCTCGTTGCTCGATGCCGAGAACGTCCCCGAATCGCTGCGGCGCAAGGCCCGCAACGCGCCGCTGTCGCAGAAGGCGCTGAGCATCCAGCTCGGACTGTCGAATCGCCTGGAGGCCCGCAGCCATTCGGTCAGCCGACTGCCGTTCATGGAAGAGCAGCAGCAGGCACTGCTACCCGGCAGCGAAGCGGCGAACTGGACCAGCTATTCCGTGCCGACCGTAACGATGCCGCAGCTCGCACCGCCGGGCGGCAGCATCGTCGAGATGTTTCCACCCATCGACCAGACCTGGGCGATCGATCGCTGGACGCAGCAGACCACACAAGCGGCCGCGGAGTCGGCCATTGCCACATTGTCCCGTCTTCACAACTTGGACATTGCGACTTCGCGCGTGCGGAGCCCGAAAGATTATCGCGACACCATGCATCTGTTCGGCGGCGCAGTGTACGGCTTGTCACCCGCGGCGGGACCGACAGCACAGTTCCCGCATCGAACGCCGATTCGCGGCCTGCTCCAGGCCGGGCAGACCACGTACCCCGGCTACGGAACCAGCACCGCCATCTGGTCAGGCATCTTCGCTGCGCAGGCACTGCTGTAACTGCACTCCCGCTGCGACACCGACATGTCACCGGGAAACGATCGGTCGATCGTCTTCGGGTGGCTTCATCGATGCGCTCATTCCTGCTCGACTTCGGCGCCGAGCGGGTAGCCCGTGCAGGCAGCGTTGCTCACCTGCCGGGCTTGTCGTCGTCCCGTGCACCGGGCTCGGCCCGGGCGTTGCGTAGCAGGACCTTGCCGAACAAGCGTTCGAGCGGGCCGCCGAGCAACAGCACGATCAGCGCCAGCGCCAACGAAAGCCAGACGATGGCGAACAGGCCCGCCCCCGCGGCAACGCCCAGCCCCGCCGTCAGCCAGACGGCGGCCGCGGTAGTCAGTCCCGCGACCTTGCCGGGTTTCTCACGATGCAGGATCACGCCGGCGCCGAGAAAACCGATACCGGTGAGCACACCCTGGATGACGCGACTGACCGCGTCGGCGCCGGCCCCCGGCATCTGGGACATCGCGATCGTCACCACCGCCGATCCGATGCTCACCAGGCCGAAAGTCCGAACGCCCGCAGGCTTGCGTCGCAGATCGCGATTGAGGCCGATCACGGCACCGCAAACGAACGCCGTGAGCAGGCGCAATGCAATTTCGGTCAGCGGCAGGGAGTGCATGGGAGAGGTCGTTCCTGCGCGAATGGATGCGACGGACATTATGCGTGAGGAACACTTCCTTCTCCACGAAGCCCCCCTTCTGGCCGGCCCTGCGTGTGCTACCGTTCGGCCGGTCGACGCAACCGCCAACGATCAACAAGGAGCTGACGATGAGGACGATTGCCGCAGCGGGACTGGCCGCCGCCTGTCTGACATTGGGAATGGGGATCGGCTACGCCGCCAAGGTCAAGGGACCGGGAATGACCCTGGTGACCGGCAAGCCGGCGCAGCAAGCCGGACTCGCTGCTTTGCAGGAAGCCGAAAAGCTGGCCGGTAACGGCAGCTGGGAACTGATCGGCGTGGCGCGCGTGTACTACCTTTCGGGTGACAAGGCACGCGGCCAGGCGCTGCTCGACCAGGTGCTGAGCGGCAAGGCCGGTTCCAGCGACTGGTATCGCATCGGCTCGCTGTATGCCGAAGCCGGCGAGAACGCCAAGGCCGAGTCTTTCTTCCAGAAAGCACTGGCGGCGGAACCGAAGGACGACACCGGCCAGGCTGAAGTCGGTGCGTGGTACATCCGCACCGGCCAACGCGAGAAAGGCGAGGAATTGCTGACCAAGGCATTCTCCAGAAACCCGGACGAGTTCTGGCACTACGTGCGCACGGCCGAAGCGTTCCTGAACGTCGCGCCGAAATAGGCGGTCGCACTATCCGCAGGAGCACGACTTTCCGGCGGGCGTTCGGCCGCCGGAGAATCGTCGGCCGACCCGCCCACATCATGGAGGCACGATCATGGCCATCCAGCTCAATCACACGATCGTCCCCGCTCGCGACGCACACGCGTCAGCGGTGTTCCTTGCGGAGATCCTCGGGCGCGATGCGCCGGAACGCTTCGGCCCGTTCTGGACCGTGGCGCTCGATAACGGCGTAACGCTCGACTTCCAGCACAGCGACGAGGCGATGCCGGTCGAGCACTACGCCTTCCTGGTGAGCGAAAGCGAGTTCGACGCCATCTTCCAGCGCATCCGCGACCGCGGCCTGGAATACTGGGCCGACCCAATGCACCGGCGCGCCTTCGAGATCAATCACCACGATGGCGGGCGCGGGCTGTATTGGAACGATCCGAACGGACATTATCTCGAGATCATCACGCGCCCCTACGGCAGCGGTGGGTGATCCCCCCGCTCGAGAGAGAATCGATCGACCTCATCCGGTTGCGAAACGTGTCGTCGTGTCCGCTGCAAGCACTCAGTCATGGAGCCGGCTCGCCGCTTCGACAGCGTCGGCCTTGAACGCTTCGCGCTGCGCTTTCTTTTCGACTTCCAGCTCGGCAACGGCGACGCGGACCGCCTGCACCAGCTCGGCTTGCGTGTAGGGCTTGTTCAACCAGCCCAGCGGTCGGGCCAGGCGGGCTTGCTCGCGCATCAGCGGGTCGGCGTACGCACTGACGAACAGGCTGCGGATGCCCAGGCGCTCGAAAATGGCGATAGCTGCATCCACGCCATCGATACGGCTCGCCAGCTGCACGTCCATGAGAATCAGGTCGGGCCGCTCGCGCTCGGCCAGATCGAAGGCATTGGTGGCGGTGGTGGCAAAGCCGGTGCACTCGAATCCGGCTTGCGTCAGGCAGCGCTCGCAGTCCTGTGCCACGACGTACTGGTCCTCGACGATCTGGATGCGCGGTGTGTGACTCATGTGTCGGTGTGTCAGATCTGCTTTAGATCACCACGTGCTCCGCGGGGATGGCGAGCGTGACGCGCAGGCCGTCCGGCTCGAAGTCCATCGACGCCGTCGCGTTGAACTCATAATGCAGCTGTCGCTGCACGAGTTCCGTACCGAAATCCGAGCGCCCCGGGGCCGCACCGACGGTCCGCCGCTCTCCCGCCGCAGCAACACGAACTCTTTCTCGCCGGCGCCAATTGCGCAAAAGCCACAATCGTCTCGCGCCCCTGCGCCGTTATGCCCCCCCGGATTACCTGCCCATCAGTTTGCGCAGTTCCGCGGCCGCCTCCGAATAGTCCTGCCGCATCACGTGCCGATGTATGAAGCGGCCCGGCGTAAACGTCGCTGCCGCAAAGTAGGCGGCGATTCGCCGCTGCTGGCCTTCTACTCGTTCGGTTGCCTCGCGCCTGGCAATGCTCCTTACCTCTGACTGGCGCGGAGTTGTTTCTATACTCATCGTGCCTTCCTCGTCTTCAGTGCAGATGAACAGCAACTCATGGCCGCGATTGCGGGTTCCAGCCAGCGCTCATCCCGAGGGAATCTGCGGCCAGCAGGCGTCACGGATAGATCGTTCCCATTGACGGCTCGTCGCGGTCGCCTACGGCAGATCGTCGGGCAACATGTCCCGCTCCGAGTACTTCAAGCCGAAACCGTACGCAAATAGCGGATCGTAGATCGCATCGTGCCGATTCACCGGTACCTGGGCGGCGCTGCGCGGCCAGGAGAACGCGAGCCGACCGGTGAAGTCGTGATCCACTTCGCCGTTGCCCTTGCGGAAAATGACGTCGGCGATGCCCGCGCCTTCCGAGCCCGGCAACCAGGCCGCGACGAACGCATCCGAGGCGTTCAGCTCCGGGTTCACGTACAGCGGCCGGCCGCTGAGGAAGATCGACACGACCGGAATGCCCGCGGCCTTGAGCTGGCGCAGCAGCGCTACGTCGGCACCCGCTTCGCCCTGATAGTCGATGGAGGCAATGTCGCCTTCGAACTCGGTATAGGGACTCTCGCCGAACACCACGATGGCGACGTCAGGCTTGCTGCTGTAACTGCCATCGATACTCAGATGCGCGCTGCCACCCGCCGCGCTCACGGCAGCACGAATGCCGGCGAATATCGAAGTGGCGCCAGGGAAATCCGCGTTGGTGGTCTGCGTGCCCTGCCAGGTGATGGACCAGCCACCGCTCTGCTTGCCGATGCTGTCTGCGCCATCTCCGGCAACGAGCACGTTGAGCTTGCGCTGCAACGGCAGCAGGCCACCCTTGTTCTTCAGCAACACCAGAGATTCGCGCACTGCGCGCCTGGCTACGGCTCGATGCTCCGGCGCGCCCAGCAATGCCGCCTTGTTCGCCAGCGGGCGACTGGAAGGACGTCCCTTCTCGAACATGCCGGCACGCAGCTTGACCCGCAAAATGCGAGTGACCGCGTCGTCGATGCGTGCTTGCGGAATCTCGCCTGCGCGCACATGCGCCACCGTGCTTTGCAGGAATTGCTTCCAGTCCTGCGGCACCATGAACACGTCGATACCGGCATTGACCGCGGCCGGGCAGTCACCGCGGGTACAACCCGGGACTTCTTCGATGCCGTTCCAGTCGCTGACGATCAGGCCGTCGAAGCCCATTCGATCCTTGAGCACGTCGGTCAGCAGATGACGATGACCGTGCAGCTTCACGCCCTGCCAGCTGCTGTACGAGGCCATGACGGTCTGCACCCCCGCTTGCAGCGCCGTGATGTAGCCCTGGCCGTGAATGGCCAGCAATTGCCGCTCGGTCGAGAGATTGTTGCCTCGATCCACGCCGCGGTCGGTCCCACCATCGCCGATGAAATGCTTCGCGGTGGCGAGAACGTGCGAGGAATCGAGGAACGATGAAGTGCCCGGCCTGCCTTGCAGCCCACGCACCGCTGGACCGGCATACAGCCGGACGATCTCGGGATCTTCCGAATACGCTTCGTAGACGCGCCCCCAATGCTCATCGCGTGCCGCGATGACGGCCGGCGCGAACACCCAGTCGAGGCCGGTCACGGCCACTTCCTGAGCCGTGATCTCGGCAATGCGTCCGGTCAGATCGGGATCGTGCGTCGCGCCCAGGCCGATGTTGTGTGGAAACAGGGTCGCGCCAATGACGTTGCCGTGGCCATGCACCGCATCGGTACCCCAGATGATGGGAATGGCCGGCGCACCGGGACTCATCGACGCATCGTAGTAAGCGTCCGCCAGCGCCACCCAGTCGGCAACGCTCGCATTCCTGTCGTTGCCTGGCCAGCTGCCGCCGCCGCTGAGCACCGAGCCGAAGCGATAGGTCCTGGCGTCCTCGACCGTGGCGAAGCGGATCTCCGGCTGCAGCATCTGCGCGACCTTCTGCTCCAGCGTCATCGTCCGCAGGATCGAAGCAATGCGCCTCTCGATCCGCGGATTGCGCGGCACGGGACTGCGCACACGCGGCCATTGCACTACCGAGGAAGATGCGGATGGATGGGCCGTTTCTGCCACATCGCCGCCGACACTGCAGCCGAGCATGGCTGCGCCCAACGCCATCACTACACCGCAACGAAACGGCCGCCGCAGGTCCCGCATGGATATCTGGTTCCGAGGGTCTGAATGGGCCGCAGCAGCAGCCATGACAAGCGCATCCTCGTGCGCTTCGCACCCGGCAAGATACCATTGGCTTGCGTCGTAAATCTCCTGGTTCGATGTCTCGACGCCTACGGGGGCAGCGTCGTTTCGAGCTCAAAAAAGAAGCGACGCATGCATCCGGCATTGCTGCCGAAGCCTGCGTCGCTTTCGCTCAATCCCAGTGATTGCGGCTACGGAACTCCTTCACCTGGCGCTCGGCCTCGTCGCGCGCCAGACCATAGCGCTCCTGAAGTTTGCCGGCGAGGATTTCAGTGTGGCCCTCCAGCTGGTCGATCTCATCGTCGGTCAGCTTGCCCCACTGTTCCTTGATCTTGCCTTTCAGCTGCTTGAAATTGCCCTGAGCAATGTCTTTGTTCATGGACCTCTCCGTTGTGGCGTTCGCAACATAAACGCGGCGACGGCAGGAAGGTTTCCTCACCGTGCGTCGAGCACCGACGTTGCGCGGGCAGCGTAGGGAGATCGCCGATTTCAATCGGGATGGACGCGAATGGCTGCCTCAACCCGCTGCCACGCGGGAAAGAAGCGAGTGACACCAGCCATCAACGCTTGGAGAGGCGAGTAGCGCCTCAAACTGGCGCTGCTCGCGGGATGACCCGCAAAAGGACAGTAGCTGCGCCGGCGAGCCGGCGCAGCCACCAACATCCCTTTTACATCGAGCCGAGCACGACGCCGATCCTCTCGGCCACGTAGTCGATGCTGCCGCTGCTCAGACCCGCCACGTTGGTGCGCCCGTCGGTCACTATGTAAATGTGATGCTCGGCACGCAGACGCTCGGCGGCACCGCGCGGCAGGTCGAGGAGCGAGAACATTCCGCGCTGACGTGCGATTGCGGAGAAATCACGGCTCGGACAGGTTTTCGCCAGCGCCTGTGTCAACGCGGCACGCAACTCGCCGACGCGCTCGCGCATCTGCGTCAGCTCCTTTCTCCACATTGCGTCCAGCTTGGCATCACCCAGGATGCGCGCGACCACGGCTGCGCCGTGATCCGGCGGCATCGAGTACAAACCGCGGGCGATACGACGCAGATGGCTGGCAGCCGCATCGGCGTGCGAGCTGTGCTGACCGACCACGATCAGCGCGCCGACGCGTTCGCGATACAGACCGAAATTCTTCGAGCACGAAACCGCAATCAGCGCATCCGGCACCGAACTGGCGACGAGGCGCGCGCCGCGCGCATCCTCATCGAGCCCGTCGCCGAGCCCCTGATAGGCGAGGTCGATGAACGGGACCAGCGAGCGTTCCTGCAGTACCTTGGTCACGGCCTGCCATTGCTCGAAGCTCAGATCCGCGCCGGTGGGGTTATGACAGGCGCCGTGCAACAGAACGATGTCGCCGGCGGGCAGCTTCTCGAGCGTTGCCAGCATGGCGTCGAAATTCACAGTGCCGTGGCGCGCGTCGTAATACGGATAGCGCTCGAGCTTCAGCCCAGCGCTGCCGAGCAATGGGATGTGATTGGCCCAGGTCGGATCGCTCACATGCACGGTGCCGCTCCTGGCGGCTGCCAGCAACTCGGCACCCAGACGCAACGCTCCGCTGCCGCCGGGAGCCTGCGTGGTGCGAACACGAGCATCGCGCAACGCCGGGTGTTCCGCCCCGAGCACCAGCTTGCCGATGGCGGCATTGAATTGATCGTTGCCGGCCGGGCCCAGATAGGTCTTGGTCTGCTGTTCCTGCAACAGCTGGCCTTCCGCCAGCCGCACCGCCTCGAGCACCGGGGTGTTGCCCTGCTCGTCCTTGTACACGCCCACGCCGAGATCGACTTTCTGCGGCGAGGCATCCTCACGAAACGCCGCCAGCAGGCCGAGAATGGGGTCGGGCGGAAGCAGATCGAAACGTTCGAACATGGCGGCTCTCTTGCAAATCCTTGGGAAAATCAGGGGGAAATCGGGTAATCCGAGGCGTGCGAACGCGCACCGGGCGACAAGTATACGGCGGCGGCTCGAAATCCTTCCAGAACACGCCGGTCCGACTCGCGATACCGCTCGGGCCGGCATGCGATCCGGCATCCGTATTCCTCGTCACGGCGGGCACCCCAGCCGGGCGGATTTCCGCCTGCGCGGGAATGACCTGGGTGCGCGATAAGCCCCAGCTAATCGCGCCACGCGCCGACGTAGTTTTCCGCCAGTGACAGCGACGCCGCCGGCGATTGGACGAGGTACTCCAGCTCCGCGAGCTGCAGCTTGTGCGCGAACGGCTCGTCGGAGAATTTGTGGGTCAGCTGCGTGAGCCACCAGGAAAAGCGCATGGCCCGCCACACCCGCGCCAGAGCGCGGGACGAGTATTCATCGAGCAGCGTCCGACGACCGCTCGAATAGAACTCCACCAGCGCCTGATGCAGCAACCGCACGTCGGCCGCCGCCAGATTCAGTCCCTTGGCGCCGGCCGGCGGCACGATGTGCGCAGCATCTCCGACCAGGAACAGGCGCCCGAAGGACATGGGCTCGACCACGAAGCTGCGGATGGAGGCAATGCCCTTCTCGATCGACGGGCCGGTAACCAGACGTTCTGCATACTCACGCGGCAGCCGCGCCCGCAGCTCACCCCAGAATCGCTGGTCCGACCAATCCTCGATGCTGTCCTGCGGAGTGCATTGCACGTAATAACGACTGCGCGTCGCCGAGCGCATGCTGCAAAGAGCGAAGCCGCGTGCGTGATTCGAATAGATCAGCTCTTTGCTCACCGGCGGCACTTCGGCGAGCATTCCCAGCCAGCCGAAGGGATAGAGCCGTTCGTAGGTCCGCATCGCCTGGCGCGGCACGCTCCGGCGCGAGACGCCGTGAAAACCATCGCAGCCGGCGATGAAATCACATTCGATCTCATGGCTTGCGCCATCGTGCCGATAAGTGAGCCGCGCGCCGCGATCGCCTAGCTCCTGCACGGCCACGTCGAGCGCTTCGTAGTGCACCTGGCCACCATTGCTCAGACGCGCTTCGACCAGGTCCTTGGTGACCTCGGTCTGGCCGTAGATGGTGACGCCGTGTCCGGTCAATGCTTTGAGGTCGATGCGATGAACACGTTCACCCACCGCGAGCGTAAATCCCGCGTGAGTGAGACTCTCGCGACTGAGACGCTCGGCAACACCCGCCTGGGCTAGAAGATTCACGGTGCCTTGTTCGAGCAGGCCGGCGCGAACGCGGCCCTCGACATGCCCGCGTGTGCAGCGTTCGAGCACGACCGAATCGATGCCGTGACGATGCAGCAACTGCGACAGCAGCAGGCCGGAGGGCCCTGCACCGATGATGGCGACCTGAGTTCTGATGGCGGCGGGCCGGCATGGACGCGATGCACTCGACCTTACAGGCTGAACCTCACGGTGTCATTCGCTGCAAACGCGTCGCAGGCGTGCAAGTCCCTCATAGATGCCGGCTTCATCCAGGGTTCCATAGCCAAACACCAGGCCGGGCCGACCCGCACGACCGAACTGGTATCGCCGCAGTGAATGTAGACCGACCTCGCGCTGCAATGCCTTCTCGACCAGGGACTCCACGTCCAGCGAGCCTCGGGCGAATGCAGCCAGATGCAATCCGGCACCGCACGGGACCGGTTCCAGCCAGCGCTCGAAGTCTTTCTGCAACCCGTCGAGCAGCGCCTGTTGCCGCGATGCGTAGACCTGTCGCATGCGGCGGACATGTCGGGCCAAATGCCCTTCGGCAATGAAAGCCGCCAGCGTTTCCTGCGCCAGCACCGAACAATGCGAGTCCGCGTAACGCTTGGCCGTGGCCAGCGACTGCTGCGCCCAGCGCGGCGCGACGACGAAGCCGATGCGAACCGCCGGAAACAGACTCTTGGAGAACGTGCCGACGTAGAACACCGAGTCCGAGCGATCGAGCGTCTGCAACGCATCCACGGGACGGCCACCGAAGTGGAATTCGCCGTCGTAGTCGTCCTCGATCACCACCGCGCCGTGTGCCTGGGCGAACTCCAGCAGCGCCGCCCGCCGGTGCGCCGACATCACCGGCCCAAGCGGCGACTGATGCGAAGGCGTGACGCACACGATGCGGGCGCTGGCAGGAATCTTCGCGACCACCAGACCTTCATCATCGACCGGCGTCGGCACGACCTTGCCGCCGGCGGCGAGGAACGCCGCACGCGGCGACGGATAGCCAGGATTCTCCATTGCCACGACGGTGCGGCCCGGCGTCACCAGGATGCGTGCCAACAGATCGAACACCTGCTGCGCACCGGTCGTCACGATGACATCTTCGGCCCGACAGGCCACCGCACGCGTGAACGAAACGTGCTTCGCGATGGCCTCGCGCAATGCCAGCTGGCCCAGCGGCGAACCGTACAGCGCCGGCTTCTTCGCGAACGCGCGCAGCGCCCGATTCGACATGCGTCGCCAGGCATCGAAAGGAAACTGCCTGATGTCAGGCACGCCCACACAGAAATCGAAGCGCGGCGCGCTCCGATGCAAGTCATCGCTGCCGGCTGGAGGCTGGCGCCAGAAAGCATTCAGACGTCGATCATGCGCAGCGCTGCGGCTGGCCGCCGTCTTGCGCTCCGGCACTTTGGGTAGAGCGTCCGCAACATACGTGCCGGCGCCGCGCCGCGTCGACAGGTATCCCTCACTCAACAGCAGATCGTACGTGGCCACCGCGACGTTGCGCGACACGCCATACGCCGCTGCAAACGCCCGAGTCGGCGGCAAGCGCACACCCGGTTGCAGGCGCCCTTCGAGAATTGCGGCCCGCAACTGCCGATGCAGGGCGCGCAAGCGGTTACGCGAATGCCGCGGCGGAACGACGATCGGCAGCTGGAAGATTGGTTCCATGAAACTGACCAGACTTGGCTCTTTCAGGGGTCCGCTACGGATCGTAGTCTGCGGCCGTCGCGCTGTTAAGCCCTCACCCCTTGCGAACGACGGAGGCTCCCATGTCCCACCTCATCTGCGAGACCTGCGGCACCCAGTACGAAGCGACCGGCACTCCCGACCACTGCCCGATCTGCTGCGACGAGCGCCAGTACGTGGGCTGGAACGGCCAGCGCTGGACCACGCTGCAACAGCTGGCGACGCATCACAAAGTGCGCATGGAGCAGGACGGCGGCCTGCCAGGCATCGGCACCACCCCGGCCTTCGCCATCGACCAGCGCGCCTTGCTGCTGTGCACCCGCATGCACCGGATCATGTGGGAATGCGTCAGCCTGGTCAGCGACGAGGCGGTCACCGCCATCGAGCGCAGCGGCGGCATCGACCTGATCGCCATCTCGCATCCGCATTTCTATTCTTCGATGGTGCAGTGGAGCGAAGCGCTGGGCGGCGTGCCGATCCTGCTGCACGAGGCCGACCGCCAATGGATCGGACGCAGCTCGCACAACATCCGCCTGTGGAAGGGCGACGAGCACCGCATCGCGCCGGGCCTGACACTGCTTCGCTGCGGCGGACATTTCCCCGGCAGCACCGCCCTGCACTGGCAGGACGAGCGGCGTCCCGCTGGCGCGCTGTTTCCAGGCGATGCACTGCAGGTCGTGGCCGACCGCAGGCACGTGACCTTCATGTACAGTTACCCGAACTACATCCCCATGCATCCGGACGCGGTGCGCGACATGCGCCGGCGGCTCGAAGGCTACGAGTTCGACGACGTGTACGGCTACACTTGGGGACGCAACATCCTCGGTGGTGGGCGTGCGGCGGTGGACCGTTCGTTCGAGCGCTACCTGGAGGCCATCGGCGCGGGCTCGCGCCGGCAACAGATGACCGGAACCTGAGCACAGATGCGAATCGGAATTGTCGGAGCGGGAGCGATCGGCGGCTGGATGGGCGTGCGCCTGGCGAAAGCCGGGCATGAAGTCAGCGTGCTGGCGCGCGGCGCCACGCTGGCCACATTGCGCGAGCAGCCCTGGCGCCTGCAGATGGGCACGCAAACGCTGGAAGCCCGGGTGCACGCCAGCGACGATGCCCGCCAACTCGGTCAGCAGGACGTATTGATCGTCGCGGTGAAAGGTCCGGCGCTGGCCACGATCGCGCCAGCGATCACTCCGATGATCGGTGCGCACACCAGCGTCATTCCGGCCATGAACGGCGTGCCCTGGTGGTTCCTGCTCGGTGGCGGTGGCGAGTTGCCGGCGACGCAACTGCGCTCGGTCGATCCCGACGGCACCATTGCCCAGGCCATTCCCCTCGCCCGCGTGATCGGCTGCGTGGTTCATGCCTCTGCATTCGTATCCGCACCCGGCGTCGTGACGCTCAAGAGCGGCAACGAACTGATCCTCGGCGAACCAAGCGGCGAGCGCTCGACACGCCTGCAGTCGATCTGCACGGAGCTGGAGCGCGCCGGCTTCAAGGTCACCGCCAGCGAGCGGGTCCAGCGCGACATCTGGTACAAGCTGTGGGGCAACATGACCATGAACCCGATCTCGGCGCTGACCGCGGCGACCTGCGACCGGATGCTGGACGATCCACTGGTCGCGCAGTTCGTGCTGCGCGTGATGGCCGAGGCGGCGCAAGTGGGTGGGCGCATCGGCTGTCCGATCGAGGAAAGTGGCCATGACCGCATGGCCGTCACGCGCAAACTCGGAGCGTTCAAGACTTCGATGCTGCAGGACGCGGAAGCCGGCCGGCCCCTCGAACTGGATCAGCTGCTGGGCGCGCCGCGCGAGATCGCCAAGCTGCTGAACGTTCCGACGCCGGACATCGATGCCCTGCTGGGGTTGACGCGTCTCTTCGCTCAAAGCCACGGGCTCTATCCGCGCTGACCGCTCGGAGAAGCCCGATCCATTCGCTCCCTCTTCATTCCCGCGCAAAGCCCGGCCGGCGCAGGCGCGGCGAAATCCATCCGAATCAGCCAGATGGACTACCGCCTACGCGAGAGTGACGAGTAGAGGTGCTCCGCACCCGCGCTTTCGCTCGGCTTCACGCCGCTGCCGATATCTTCCGCCGCTGTTCGACGGCGCGCGCCAGCCGCTCCAGTACCTGCACCGAAGTTTCCCAGTCGATGCAGCCGTCGGTGATGCTCTGCCCGTAGACCAGCGCGCGACCGGGAACGAGATCCTGGCGGCCGGCGACCAGATGGCTTTCCACCATGACGCCCGCAATGCTGTGCGCACCGGTCTCGATCTGGGCGGCGATGTCGTCGATCACCCGCGGTTGATTCTCCGGCCGCTTGCTGCTGTTCGCGTGGCTCGCATCGATCATCAGGCGCGGCGGCAATCCAGCCGCGGCGAGCACGGCGCAAGCAGCGTTCACACTGGCTGAATCGTAGTTGGGTGCCTTGCCGCCACGCAGAATCACGTGGCAGTCGTTGTTGCCGGCGGTTGCCGCGATGGCGCTGCGTCCCTGCTTCGTCACGGCCAGGAAATGATGCCCGTGCGCAGCGGCCTGCACCGCATCGACGGCAATCTTCACGTTGCCATCCGTGCCGTTCTTGAAACCCACCGGGCACGACAGACCGGACGCCAGCTCGCGATGCACCTGGCTTTCGGTGGTGCGCGCTCCGACGGCGCCCCAGGCAACCAGGTCGGCGATGAACTGCGGCGTGATGATGTCCAGGAATTCACAGCCCGCCGGCACACCCAGCCGGTTGATGTCGAGCAGCAGGCCGCGCGCCAGCCGCAGCCCCTTGTTGATCTGAAAGCTGCCGTCCAGATCCGGATCGTTGATCAGGCCCTTCCATCCCACTGTGGTGCGCGGCTTCTCGAAATACACGCGCATCACGATCTCCAGCTTGTCCTGCCAGCGCTCGCGCTGCTGTTTCAGGCGCGCGGCGTAGTCCAGTGCAGCGGGAACGTCGTGGATGGAACATGGACCGATGACGACGATCAGCCGGTCGTCACGTCCATGCAGGATGCGCTGCAGCGCCTTGCGCGCCTCGGTGACGGTGGCCGAGGCCTGCTCGGTATGAGCGTGTTCGCGCATCACATCTTCGGGAGTGCTCAACTCCCGCAGCTCGCGGATGCGCAGATCGTCGGTGCGAAGGGTCACAGTGGCTCCTTATCAGGCGTCCACTGGCGAAAAAAAACCGCCAGGGGACTGGCGGTTCTTGGGGTACTCGATATTCAGATCTTCAGATCGCGCGCAACCCGTCCGCCGGTTTTGGCAGGCTAAAATACCAGTAGCGATAACGGTTGGTGCGGCTCATGCGCACGTAGAAATAACACACGTCGCGCGCTGCATTCAACTTCAATTGCGCCGCTGCCGGGCTTCCCGGCCAACTTCCGCCAGCAGATCGGCCACGATGCGGGCCGCCGACGACTTCGCCGCGTCCGCGCGCAGCACGGCATGCCAGGTGAGATAAAGCCCCTTGCGCGTCAGGCGCACCACGCTCAGATCCCCCATCGCCAGGTACGGCGCCACCGTGCGTCGCGTCAGAATCGTCACGCCGAACGAAGCCCTGACCAGTGCAATCACCGCCTCCATGTGACCAGCGCGCAGCACTCGGGCCGGGCGCACGCCGGATGGCTCGAACAGACGCTCGAACTCGCGACCGGTCTCCGGCTTCATGCCGTCGGTGACATAGGTCTCGTCGATCAGGTCGTCGGCTTCCAGGAACCTGCGGCGGCTCTTGGGGTGCGTCGCCGGCAGCACCACCACCATCTCGTCGCGGAACAGCTCCTGCGAGCGCACCGCCGCCAGGCGGATGCGGGCCGGCATGATGGCCACGTCGATGAGCCGGTCCTTGAGCGCGGCGACCGGATTGAGCGACACGTCCAGCACCACTTCGACCTCGATGGACGGCTGCGTGGCATTGAGGCGCCGCAGCAAATCCGGCAGCCATTCGTAGCCGCTCAGCGTCGAGGCGGCGACGCGCACCACCTGCGTCACCTGCTGCTTGCTGCTCGCCAATTCGTCTTCGGCACGTTCCAGCTCGCGCAGGCAGCGCGTGGCGATGCTCAACATGCGATTGCCCGCCTCGGTGAATGCCGGCTGGCGCTTGCCCTTCACCAGCAGGGCCACGCCCAGCCGCCTTTCGGCCTCGCGCACGCGGTGCGTCAAGGCGGACGGGGAAATGCTCAGGCGATGCGCCGCATCCAGCAGGGTGCGCGACTGGGAAATGGCTTCCAGCATCTGCAGATGGCGCAGGTCGAGCTTCAGCACGATTTGAATTCCATGCAAGTTGTGGCTGCAAAGTTTGAAATGGCTGGCAGCCTGAGGCAAGCGATATCCTCGCTGGCAGTTGCGTTTACAAAAAGAAGCCTTGCATGTCTTCGACGAATCAGGGGAACGCCGCCGGCGGCACCGACGAGGTCCATTGGAATCCGGATCTGAGCTACGGCAGTTATCTGGAGCTGGATCGGCTGCTGTCGTGTCAGCGGCGACGCTCCACGGCGCACGACGAGATGCTGTTCATCGTGATCCACCAGGCTTCCGAGCTGTGGCTCAAGCTGTGCGTGTTCGAGGTCGAGGCGGCGATACAGCGGATCGTCGCGGACGACGTGGCCGCGGCGCTGAAGATGCTGGCGCGCGTATCGCGGATACAGGCGCAGCTGACCCAGTCCTGGTCGATTCTCGCCACCCTGACGCCGGCCGATTACAGCCGGCTGCGACCGTCGCTGGGACAGAGTTCGGGCTTTCAGTCCTGGCAGTATCGCCAGCTCGAATTCCGGCTCGGCAACAAGAATGCGACGCTGATCCGCGCGCACGAGAGCAACCCGGCTGCGCACGAACTGCTTACCCGCGTGCTGCACGAGCCCAGCCTGTACGACGTCGTCCTGCAGTACATGCACCGCCACGGGTTCGCGATTCCGGCCAACGTGGTGCAGCGCGACTGGTCCCTGCCCTACGCAGCCAACGAGACCGTGCAGGCCAGCTGGCTCGAGGTCTACCAGGCCACCGATCGCCACTGGGCGCTGTACGACCTGGCCGAGAAGCTGGTCGACGTCGAACATCAGTTCCAGCGCTGGCGTTTCGATCACATGAAGACGGTCGAACGCATCATCGGCTACAAACGCGGCACCGGCGGCACTTCCGGGGTCTCCTATCTCGCCCAGGCGCTGGAGCTGCGCTTCTTCCCGGAGCTCTGGAACGTGCGCACCAGCCTGTGAGCAATCGACCGTGAACGCTCGGCCCGAGAATACGACGACACCAGCAACGCAACGCCCACGCCTCTGGGACATCTCGCAGCGATTGCACTCGCGCCTGCCCGTGTGGCCCGGCGACACCGCTTTCGAGAAGCAACAGACCGCACGGATCGGCGGCGACTGCGTCGTCAACATCAACCGCTTCGCCATGTCCACCCAGGCCGGTACGCACGCCGAAGCGCCGCTGCACTTCCAGTGCGACGGGCGCTCGATCGATGCGCTGCCGCTCGATCGCTTCGTCGGCCGCTGCGTCGTGATCCAGGTCGCGAACGCGGATCGATTCGTTCAGCCCGACGATGTGCTGCCGCACCTGCCGACCGGCACGACGCGCGTGCTGCTGAGAACGCTGGGAGATTTCACCTGGGAGCGCTGGCCGGAGAGATTCCCCGCCATTCACGCCGACACCATCCACGCGCTCGCGGCCCAAGGAGTCGAGCTGATCGGCATCGATGCGCCGTCGCTGGATCCGCAGACTTCGAAGGAATTGCACGCGCATCATGCCGTGGGCCAGCACGCTCTGGTGATCCTCGAAGGCCTGGTGCTCAAGGACGTGCCGGCGGGACAGTACGAACTGATTGCCCTGCCCTTGCCGATCGAAGGTGTCGAAGCAGCGCCGGTGCGCGCGATTCTGAGAGAGCTGGTCTGAAATGATGCGACTGACATTGGCTGACTGCGAAGCGCTCGACCGCGCCGACCCGCTGCGCGAGGTGCGCGATGAATTCATCCTGTCGCCGGAGAAGATCTATCTCGACGGCAACTCGCTCGGCTTGCTGACGCACGCCGCCAGCAGGCGCGTTCGGGAAGTAGTCGATGACGAGTGGGCGAACAATGCCGTGGAGGGCTGGCACGTGCACGACTGGATGGGCCTGCCCGACCGGCTCGGCACGCGCATCGCACGGCTGGTCGGCGCACGGACCGACGAAGTCACGGTGGCCGATTCGACCTCGATCAACATCTTCAAGCTGGCGGCCTCCTGCCTGCGTGCCGGCGGCCCACGGCGCAAGATCGTGACCGAGTTGGGCAATTTCCCGACCGACCTGTACGTGCTGCAGGGACTCACCGAACTGCTCAGCCCCGCGGTGGAATTGTGCGCCGTGCCTCGTGAACACGTGCTGGACGCCATCGACTCCGATACGGCGCTGGCCGTGCTGACGCACGTTCATTACAAGAGCGCCGAGATGTTCGATCTCGCCGCAGTGACGCGGCACATTCACGACAAGGGCGCACGTGTCCTGTGGGATCTGTGCCATAGCGTCGGCGCATTGCCGATAGCGCTGGACGACGCCGAAGCAGACTTCGCAGTGGGCTGCACCTACAAGTATCTGAATGGCGGCCCGGGCGCGCCCGCCTTCTTGTATGTGAGGCGCGATCTCCAGGATCGCTACCAGCCCGCCATCTCCGGCTGGCTCGGCCATGCCGATCCCTTCGAGTTCGGCGACGATTACCGGCCGGCGGCGGGAGTGCGCCGGCATCGCTGCGGCACGCCCGGCATTCTCAGCCACGCCGCGCTCGACGGCAGCCTCGCCGTATTCGATGACATCGACCTGCAGGCCGTGCGGCGCAAGTCGATCCAGCTGACCGAGCTGTTCATCGATCTGGTGGAGCGCGAGTGTGCCGGCCATCCACTCACACTGGCCACGCCGCGCTTCGCAGAACAACGCGGCAGCCACGTATCGTTCCGACATGAAAACGGCTATGAGATCATGCAGGCATTGATCGCGCGCGGCGTAATCGGGGACTTCCGTGCTCCCGACATCATGCGCTTCGGCTTCACGCCGCTGTACACCCGCTACAGCGACGTGTGGCAGGCCGTCGCCACCCTGCGCGAGATTCTGCAAAGCGGTTGCTGGCAGCAGGCGGACTATCGGATCCGTCGCGCAGTCACCTGACGACCGCCGACCTTGTACCGGGGATTGCGATGACATACACGGCTCACCTCGACACCTTTGCCCGCGACCGGCTGCCGGCGCGCGAGCAATGGCCGGAATTCCGTTTCGACCTGCCGGAACTGCAGTATCCGCAGCGGTTGAACTGCGCGACGGTGCTGCTCGATGACGCAATCGCCGAAGGACACGGACAGCGCGTCGCTGTGTATGGCACCCACGAACAGCTGACGTATGCGGCATTGCAGGAGCGCGTGAACCGGATCGCCAATGTCCTGGTCCAGCAGCTCGGCCTGGTGCCTGGAAATCGCGTGCTGCTGCGTGGCGCGAACACTCCCATGCTGGCCGCGTTGTGGCTGGCCGTCATGAAAGCCGGCGGCATCGCCGTGACCACCATGCCCATGCTGCGAGCGAGCGAGCTTTCCAAGGTCGCAACCAAGGCCGAGGTGGAATTCGCATTCTGCGATGCCGCACTGGTCGAGGAACTGCAGGCCGCGGCGAAATCGACCGGGCGCCTGAACCGGATCGTGACCTACGGCGGCGGCGATCTCGAATCCCGGCTGCAGCAGGTGTCGGCGGATTTCTCCGCAGCACCGACCACCAGCGACGACGTCTGCCTGCTCGCCTTCACCTCCGGCACCACCGGCAATCCCAAGGCCACCATGCATTTCCATCGCGACGTGCTGGCGATGGCCGACGTGGTCGGCCGGCATCTGCTGGAGACGCAGCCCGAGGACATCCACATCGGCAGCCCGCCACTGGGCTTCACGTTCGGCCTCGGCGCGCTGCTGGTATTTCCGCTGCGCTTCCGGGCGGCGACGGTACTGATCGAGCAAGTCACGCCGGATGCATTGCTGGCGGCCATCGCGCACTTCCGGGCGACGTGCCTGTTCACCGCCCCGACCATGTATCGCGCACTGGCGGCCCGGCTTGCCGATCACGACCTGTCCAGCCTGCGCAAGTGCGTTTCGGCCGGCGAAGCGCTGCCGAAAGCCACTTCGGACCTGTGGCATGCGAAGACCGGCATTCGCCTCATCGACGGCATCGGCGCCACCGAGATGATCCACATCTTCATCGGCAGCAAGGGCGCGGACATCCGCCCGGGCGCCACCGGCAAGCCGCTGCCGGGTTACACCGCCTGCATTCTCGATGCGGACAATCGACCGCTCGCGCCCGGCAACGTCGGCCGGCTGGCCGTCAAGGGCCCCACCGGCTGCCGCTATCTCGCCGACGACCGGCAGGCCAACTATGTAGTCGACGGCTGGAACGTCACCGGCGACCAGTACCGCCTCGACGAGGACGGCTACTACTGGTTCATCGCGCGCGCCGACGACATGATCATCTCCTCCGGTTACAACATCTCCGCAGTCGAAGTCGAAGGCGCGCTGATGCTGCATGCCGCAGTCCGGGAATGTGCAGTCGTAGCCTCGCCGGACGCGGATCGCGGACAGATCGTCAAAGCGTTCGTGGTGCTGAATCCAGATCTGACCGCCAGCCCCGAGCTGGCGGCGCAGCTGCAGAACTTCGTCAAGGCGACGATTGCGCCGTACAAGTATCCGCGCATGGTCGAGTTCGTATCCGAACTGCCGAAGACTCAAACCGGCAAGGTGCAGCGCTACGTGTTGCGGCAGCAGGAAGAAGCCGCCCAGACTGGCCGACGCGTCGGCTGAGAGATTCCAGCCTGCGTCATGCCGTCGCTACGCGGCGAACATGGCGCGACGCAGGCAGTTCCATCGTTCTCGCTACGCGGCTTTCGATGAGCGTCGTAAAAAGCCTCGCACGCCTCTCAACCGCGTATCGCAGCTTCTCCCCCTCCACCGAACAGCGTGATATTGCACTTCCGCGGAACGAGCGCTCACGACGCGGGCCCCGAAATTTCCCGGATACACCGGCAGCGGACCGACGCCTAGAATCGCGCCGTCACAGGCGAATCTGCCGGCGAGGCACCTATATATGAGCGAGCCGCAAGCCCCCTGGCCGCAGTTGCCCTACGCCGCATGGCGTGACACCTGCTCGACGCTGCACCTGTGGACGCAGGTTGTCGGGAAAATCCGTCTGGCGCAGACACCGTGGCTGAATCACAGCTGGCACGTGCCGTTGTACGTGACGGCGACCGGGCTCACCACTTCCACCATCCCGCACGGCCAGCGCTCGTTCGAGCTGCACTTCGACTTCAACGAGCACGTGCTCGACATCGAAGTCAGTGACGGCACCGGCCGACGCATCGCACTGCGACCGATGTCGGTCGCGGACTTCCACCGCACCCTGCTGACGGCGCTCGACGATCTCGGCCTGCCCATCACTATCAGCGACTATCCGTGCGAGATCCCGGACGCGATTGCTTTCAGCCGCGATCAGCAGCACCACACGTACGATGCCGAATATGCGCAGCGCTTCTGGCAGGTGCTGTTGCATACGGACCGGGTGTTCAAGCAGTTCCGCACCGGCTTCATCGGCAAGAGCAGCCCGGTGCATTTCTTCTGGGGCAGTTTCGACCTGGCCGTCACCCGCTTCTCGGGTCGTCGCGCGCCGGATTTCACCGGCAAAGTGCCGGGACTCGCCACTGAGGTGATGCGCGAGGCGTACTCGCATGAAGTGAGCAGCGCAGGATTCTGGCCGGGTGGCGGTGGCGTCGACGACGCCGCGTTCTATTCGTACGCTTACCCGACGCCGGAGGATTTCAAGAAGGCCAAGGCGCAGCCGCAAGGTGCGTTCTTCAGCGAGGCGCTCGGAGAATTCCTGCTGCCCTACGAGGTCGTGCGCACCGCCGCCGATCCGGATGCCACCTTGCTGGCATTCCTGCAAAGCACTTACGAGGCCGCCGCCGAATCAGCCCATTGGGACCGCGCCGCGCTGGAGTGCGACGCAGGAACGCCTGGCGTGCCGCGCGGCGCGGCGACACAGACCGGAGAAGCTACAGGCAGCTGATCGACGTCCGGTCGATCACGTGAATGAGCGAATGACGCTGCTGAGCACCAGCGACGACGTTCGCCCGATCCGCCGAATCAGCTCGCCGCGTACAGCCGGCCGAAGCGATTCGCCAGGAACAGCGACAGATCGATGTCTTCCTGCCGAACGAAACCGCGGTCGCGGATCTTTCCCGTCGCCAGCAGATCGAGCACGCCAGTGATGCCGGCCGCCGTGGTGATCTGGATGGCGCTGCGCATGACGCCGCCGATCTCCCGGCTGTAAATCTTGCTGGCATACGTTTCCTGCACCAGCTTGCCGTCGCGCAGACCGCTGACGGTCACGAACACGATCACTACGTCCTGCATGGTCGCCGGCAACGCATTCTCGAGGATGTTCTTGAGCAGATCGCGACGGTCGCGCAGCCGCAGATCGTTGAGCAGCACCTTCATGATGGCCGCATGTCCGGGATAACGGATGGTGCGGTAGTTGAGATTGCGGACCTTGCCGTCCAGCGTGTCGCACAGCGAGCCGAGGCCGCCGGACGTATTGAAGGCTTCGTAGGTAACGCCGTCGAGCGCGAACTCTTCACGCTCTTCCAGCGACGGCATTTCGCGACGCTCGCCGTCGACGATGGCCTCACACGGCTCGCAGTACTCGTTGATGAGCCCGTCGGTGCTCCAGGTCAGGTTGTACTTCAAGGCGTTGGACGGAAACTTCGGCAGCGCGCCGACCCGCATGCGTACGTCGTGCAGGACGTCGAAGCGGCGGATCAGATCGTAGGCCGCGAGAGTGATGAAGCCAGGCGCCAGCCCGCATTGGGGAATGAATGCGGTGTCGGCATCGGCTGCCAGCTCTTTCACGCGGCGCGTGGTGGCAACGTCCTCGGTCAGGTCCAGATAGTGCGTACCCGTATCCCGCGCGGCCTTCGCAATGTCGCCAGTGAGATTGAACGGCACGGCGCTCAGTACCGCATAGCTGCCCTTGAGCAAGGCACGCAACCGCGTGGGATCGGTGACATCGACTTCGGCTGGGGTGATGGCGGACGAGGCGGACCGCGGGCCGACGATGCGGTCGGCGAGCGTCACCCGATAGTCGCCGGTGGCCGCGAGCAGATCCGCAATGGTGACGCCGATCTTGCCGGCGCCTGCAACGACGATGTGTTTCATTGCCCTATCTTGCTGCCCGACCGGCCCGGGCGGTATTGCCAAAGCGCCGACGGGGTCGATGGTGCTCGGCGTTTCGCCAGCGGATTTCGTCACAATGCACGAAGCCTGGTGCGCGTGATCAACGCATCACCACACCCGGTCACCAATCAGGAGTTGCGAAGCTCAAAGATCATCCATTACGGCATCCCGCTTCGCGTCAATTCAGCATCGAGTGTCAACGGAATCTTGAAATAGCGCACGCCGTTGCTCTCGGCGCGCGGCAGGTTGCCTGCCCGAATGTTCGCCTGTATCGCAGGCAACAGCAGAACCGGCGTGGCCAATGTCGCGTCGCGCTGGCCGCGCATCGCGATGAACTCCGCTTCGCTCATACCGCGATGCATATGTACGTTGTGATCGCGCTCTTCCTTGACCGTCGTCTGCCACGCGAAGTGCTCGCGGCCGGGCGCCTTGTAGTCATGGCACATGTACAGGCGGGTGTCGTCCGGCAATTGCAGCAGCCGCTGGATCGAGTGATACAGCATCTTGGCGCTGCCACCCGGAAAATCCGTGCGCGCCGTACCGTAGTCAGGCATGAACAACGTGTCGCCGACGAAGACGTCGTCACCGGCCCGATACGACACGCAGGCCGGCGTGTGGCCCGGTGTATACATCACCTCGATATCGAGTTCGCCGATGCGCACCAACTCGCCATCGCGAAACAGCCCGTCGAACTCGCTGCCGTCGCCCGATACGTCGTCGAGATTGAACATCGGCACGAACATCGCCTGCACTTCGCGGATGTGCTCGCCGGTCCCCACCTTGGCACCGGTGCGGCTGCGCAGATAGGACGCAGCGCTCAGGTGGTCCGCGTGCGCATGCGTTTCCAGAATCCACTCGATGTCCAGCCCGTCTGCAGCGGCGGCAGCCAGCACCGCATCCGCGGTGTGTACCAAGACCTTGCCGGCGCGAGGATCGTAGTCGAGCACGGAATCGATCACCGCGGCCTTGCCGGTTGCCGGGTCGCTGACCAGATAGGTCACGGTACTGGTCGATTCGTCGAAGAACGGGCGAATGACGGGCTCGTGGCTCATGACATCCCTCGACTGCAGCGCCTACGGCGTTGGCATGCAACGACCGCATACCGACAGAAAGGGTACTCGCAGCGGTTCCAGGCCACCAGCTGTCTCAAGGCCGCGAAACCGAACGTACCCTGTGCGGATGGCAGAGCGAGCAGCAGGTCGTCGTGGACGAATGGCGCTGTCGAGCGCACTGCGAGATGCGAGAACGATGTACGCCACCGGCATGGGCCGGTGGCGTACCGACGCCGAACGGCGTTATGCGATGGCCGCGGTGACGGCGATCTCGACCAGGTAAGCCGGGCTGGCCAGCTTCGCTTCGACGGTCGCACGCGCCGGCGTGTTGCCCGCAGACACCCAATGATCCCACTCCGCGTTCATCTCCGCGAAGGTCTTGATATCCGCCAGCCAGATCGAAGCCGTCAGCAGGTGCTCCTTGCTGGTGCCCGCTTCCTTGAGCAGCTTGTCGATCTGCTCCAGGATCGATTTGGTCTGTTCACCGACCGAATGCGCCTCGCCCTGCGCCACCTGGCCGGCCAGATACACGATGCCGTTGTGGACCACCGCCTGGCTCATGCGGGGACCGACTTGAATGCGCTTGATCGTCATCTCACACCTCGTTGAATTGGCTTCGCGGACCCGCTGTCGTGGGCCTGGCTCCGACGGCAAGGATGCCACGAAACGGCGCCGGCCCTCAGCGCTGCGGCGAAGCGGGCCTACCCCTCGATGCCCTGCGACTTCAGGTATTCGTCGTAGGTGCCGCTGAAGTCGACGATGCCGCCACCGGGACGCACCTCGATGATGCGCGTGGCAATGCCGCTGACGAACTCGCGGTCGTGCGAGACGAAGATCAGCGTGCCCGGATACTTCTCCACACCGACCTGCAGCGACTCGATGGTCTCCATGTCCATGTGGTTGGTGGGCTCGTCCATCAGCAGCACGTTGGGCCGGCTCATGATGAGCTTGCCGTAGATCATGCGGCCCTTCTCGCCGCCCGACAGCACCTTGATCTGCTTGCGCGTCTCTTCTCCCGAGAACAGCAGCCGGCCGAGCGTGGCGCGCACGATCTGCTCGTCGTCCGCCTTGGTGCGCCACTGGCTCATCCATTCGAACAGGTCCATTTTCTCCGCGAACTCGGCCTGCGGATCCTGCGGCATGTAGCCGAGCCGGGCGTTCTCCACCCACTCGATCGTGCCGTGCGTAGGCTCGAGATCGCCGGCCAGCAGCCGCATCAGCGTGGTCTTGCCGATGCCGTTGGCGCCGATCACCGCGATGCGCTCGCCGGCCTCGACGTTGAAGCTCACGTTCTTGAGCACGTCGACGTCGGCGCCGGGATAGCGGAAACCCAGCGCCTCGACCGAGACGGCGTTGCGGTACAGCTTCTTTTCCTGCTCGAAGCGGATGTACGGGTTCTGGCGCGAGGACGGCTTGATCTCCTCGATCTTGATCTTGTCGATCTGCTTCAGGCGCGAGGTCGCCTGCCGTGCCTTGGAGGCGTTGGCCGAGAAGCGTCGCACGAACTCCTGCAGATCGGAGATGCGGTCCTTGGCCTTGGCGTTGGCGGCCTCGACGCGGGCGCGCGCCTGGGTGGACGCCAGCATGAAGTCGTCGTAGTTGCCCGGCCAGATCTTGAGCTGGCCGTAGTCCAGGTCCGCCATGTGCGTGCACACCTGGTTCAGGAAGTGCCGGTCGTGGCTGATGATGATCATGGTGGCGTCGTAGCCGTTGAGCACGCTTTCCAGCCAGCGGATCGAGTTGATGTCCAGGTTGTTGGTGGGCTCATCCAGCAGCAGCACGTCGGGCCGCGAGAACAGCGCCTGCGCCAGCAGCACACGCAGCTTCCAGCCGGGTGCCACTTCACGCATCGGACCGCTGTGGAGCGCCGGATCGATGCCGGCATCCGTCAGCAGACTGGCGGCGCGCGCTTCGGCGTCGTAGCCGCCGTATTCGGCGAACTTCGCCTCGAGCTCGGCGGCCTTCATGTAGTCCTCGTCGGTGGCATTCGCGTCGGCGTAGATGAGGTCGCGTTCCTTCATGGCGTGCCACATCTCGACGTGCCCCTGCATCACGACATCGAGCACGCGCTCATCCTCGTACGCGAACTGATCCTGCCGCAGCCGGCCCAGCCGCAGCCCCGTCTGCAGCATCACTTCGCCGGAGCTCTGCTCCAGCTCGCCGCCGAGGATCTTCATGAAGGTGGATTTGCCGCAGCCGTTGGCGCCGATCAGGCCGTAGCGGTTGCCGTCGACGAACTTGACGGTGACGTTCTCGAACAACGGCTTGGCGCCGAACTGCATGGTGACGTTGGAGGTAGAAAGCATGATGTCCCAGTCGATCTTGGCAGGCGAACGGGCGCCTGCGCCCGTGCGCTGCAATGGAGGCAGTCTGTGCGATTGCCAGTGAAATTAAGGGATTGCCTGATCGTGGCTGCGCGTCAGCCCAGGACCCGGGCGGATCTCGTGGCCGGAAACCGGCTTGGGCTCTCCGAGCCGCAGTAGAGAAATCAGGGTCAGCAATCCTGCCGCCGACAAATAATAGCCTACCGAGGCGATTCCGTAACGTACCGCCAGCCAGGTCGCCAGGTACGGCGCCAGCGAAGCGCCGACGATGCCGGCCAGATTGAAGGTGAGCGAGGTGCCGGTATAGCGCACGGCGGTGGGGAACAGCTCCGACAACGCGGTGCCGAGCGGGCCATAGGTCAGGCCCATCAGCGCCAGGCCGATGGAAAGGAAAACCAGCGTGCCGTAGCGGCTGCCGGTTCCGAACAACGGCGCGAAGAACGACCCGAACACGATGATGCCCAGCGTGGCGGCGATCAGCACTATGCGGCGGCCGCGCCGGTCGGCGAGCACTGCCGAGATCGGAATGGTCAACGCAAAGAACAGCACGCCGATCATTTGCAGGATCAGGAACTCCTCGCGCGTGAAACCGAGCGCCGTGGTACCCCAGCTGAGCGAGAACACCGTCATCAGGTAGAAGACCACGAACGTCGCCGTCGCGGCGAAAGTGCCGAGCAGCACCGTACCGCCATGCTCTCTGAGCACGCTCGCCATCGGCAAACGCACGCGCTCACCCTTGTCGATGGCCTGTTGGAACGCGGGTGTCTCGGACAGCCGCAGCCGCACGTACAAGCCGACGAACACCAGCAACGCGCTGGCGACGAACGGAACACGCCAGCCCCACGCCAGGAAAGCCGCATCGTCCAGCCAATGCGTGAGCAACAGGAAAATGCCGGTGGAGCAGACGAATCCCAGCGGCGCGCCGAGCTGAGGAAACATTCCGTACCAGGCACGCTTGCCGGGCGGCGCATTCTCGGTCGCGAGCAGCACCGCCCCGC
>DATMEZ010000140.1:0-15452 GCA_035556415.1 Povalibacter sp. | reverse complement strand
ATGGCGAAAACCAGCGCGGCGCTGGCCCGTCTCGGGCGCGAGCACATTCCGTACATCTCGGTGATGACGGATCCGACCACCGGCGGTGTCTCGGCCAGCCTTGCCATGCTGGGCGATGTCAACATCGGTGAACCCAAGGCTCTGATCGGGTTCGCAGGCGCGCGCGTCATCCAGCAGACGGTGCGCGAGACATTGCCTGAAGGTTTCCAGCGCAGCGAGTTCCTGCTGGAGCACGGCGCGCTCGACATGATCGTGGACCGGCGCGACATGCGCGACCGCATCGGCGGCCTGCTGGCCATGTTCACCAATCGGGCGCTGCCGGCGGCGGTCTAATCAATCCCTGTTGCCGCCGACGCTTGCGGGCGTCGGCGGATCCTGGTGTCACCCGTCTCGAAATTGTCAGAACGAGCCCATCCTCACGTGCGCTTCTCCACGCTAGCTGAATGGCTCTCCTGGCAGGAGTCGCTGCATCCGAGCGCAATCGACCTGGGGCTGGTCCGGTTGAACCGGACGCTGGATCGGCTCGGCTGGCGCCGGCCGGTGTGTCCCGTCATCACGGTAGGCGGCACCAACGGCAAGGGTTCCAGCGTCGCGCTGCTCAACCGCATCCTGAGCGAAGCGGGTTATCGGGTCGGTACGTTCACTTCGCCGCATCTGCTGCGTTACAACGAACGCATCGTCATCGCCGACCGGCCGGTCTGCGATGCTTCCTTGATCGCCGCGTTCGAGCGGATCGATGCGGCGCGCGGCGACGATACGCTTACGTTTTTCGAGTTCAACGCACTGGCCGCTTTCCTGGTGTTCGAGACGGCAGGGCTCGATGCCATCGTGCTGGAAGTCGGCATGGGCGGGCGGCTGGATGCGTCCAACGCCATCGATGCCGACGCCGCGCTGGTGACGTCGATCGCCCTGGATCATTGCGAATGGCTGGGGCATGACGTGGAGACCATCGGGCGCGAGAAGGCCGGAATTTTCCGTCGCGGCCGCCCCGCTGTGTTCGGCTCTGCGGACATGCCGCAGTCCATCGAGAAATCGGCTGAAGAAATGGGGGCACGCCTGCTGCGGCTGGGGCGGGATTTCGGCCATCGGCGCCACGGCGATCGATGGTCGTGGCACGGCACGAAGAGCCGCTACGAAGATCTGCCACGCCCGGCGCTGGTCGGTGAAATCCAGTTCGACAACGCGGCTGCCGTTCTGACCGTGCTCGAAAGCCTTGCCGAACGTTTGCCGGTGACGCGCGATGCGGTCGTGCGGGGACTGCAACGAGTGTCGCTTCCCGGCCGGTTCCAGATCGTCCAGGGTCGCGCCGAGTGGATTCTGGACGTGGCGCACAATCCAGCGGCGGCTCATACGCTCGCGTCCCAGTTGGCGCAACGGACCACCTCGGGTCGTACCATCGCCGTCTGCGGCATGCTCGGCGACAAAGACATCGAAGGTGTGGTCGACGAGTTGCGCGGCCGGTTCGATGAATGGCTGGTCTGCGGCTTGAGCGGCGCACGCGCCGTCGACGTGAATCAGCTGGCCCAACGACTCGGTGCTCGCGGCGCGCACATAACGGCGCTGGCGCCAGATGTGTCCGCTGCCTGCACATTGGCGGACTCGGTGGCGAGGGCAGGCGATCGCATCGTGGTGTTCGGTTCTTTCCTGACGGTCGGGCCGGCACTGGCATGGCTGCGATCGCAGGGACTCGCACCGGCATAAGCGCATATACTTCGTGCCCGTGGAGCGTCACGTAAAAGAACGTCTGATCGGAGCTGCGGTGCTGGTGGCCGCCGCGGTCATCCTCATTCCGGAAATGCTCTCCGGATCCAATCCGCAGCACGCGGCCGAGCCGGCGTCGGCGAACGGCGAGGCGCCGCTCAAGACGTACACCATCGATCTCAGCAAATCTCCGGCCGCACAGGCGGCTGCGACTGCGTCGGGGGCGATCGACGATCGCGTGCCGCCAGCCGAGACTTCGCCCACTACGGCAGACCCGGCGTTGGCGCCTCAGGCAGGCCCTGAATCCGGCGATGCCGAAGTTGCCGCTGCACCGCCGGCCGATGGTGCATCAGCCGCGCAAGCAGCCTCATCGGTCGCAGCGCAGCCCTCGGGTGCACCAGCGCGAGTTGCTGAATCTGGCGCGTCGCCGCCGGCAAAGCCCTCGAATTCTTCACCACGCGTGGCGCAATCCACGCCGTCGTCGACGAAACCGTCGAATGCCACGCCACGGACGGCGGAATCCGCGACAGCATCCCAGGCGAAGCCTGCGACTGCGCCACGAACGCCCGAAACGGCCGCCGCCCGCAATGCGCAGCCGCTTGCCGATGGCCATTGGGCCGTGCAGCTGGGCAGCTTCTCCAGCCGTGCGACGGCGGAAAAGATGGTGAAGGATCTGCGTGCCGACGGGCAGTCCGCTTTTGTGATGCCCGTCAAGTCCGGCGCGGCGACGCTGTATAGAGTGCGCGTGGGACCGATGCAGGATCGCCAATCGGCGCAACAGGTGCTGGCCAGGTTGAAGGCCAAGGTGCCCGCTGCGGCGATTGTTCCTCATCCGTAGTGTAGAATTCGCGCCTCAACTTATCCGCGTCGCATCCATGAACGGTGCTGACTATCTCATTCTCGGCATTCTCGTGTTTTCGACGCTGCTCGGTGTATCGAGAGGCTTCGTACGCGAATCGATCGCGCTGCTCGCGTGGCTGTGCGGCTTGTGGCTGGCGTGGCGCTATGCGCCTCTGGTCGAGCCGCTGCTCGGCGGCGCGCTCGGCGAGCCGCCGGTGCGAACCTGGGCGGCCCGCACGCTGATCATCGTGGTCGTGATCATCGCCGGCTGGCTGCTTGCCAGTCTGCTCGCGCATCTGCTGCGGCATTCCGGCCTGAGCCTTGCCGTGGATCGCCTGCTGGGCATGTTTTTCGGAGTTCTGCGTGGCGCCGTGGTGATCGCGGCGCTGGTGCTGCTGGCGCAGTTTGCGCAGCTGAACCAGGTGACATGGTGGAAGAAGTCGACACTGATGCCCTACGCGGAAGAGTGTGCCGGATGGATTCAGACTTTTGCTGAAACCGGCATGAAACTTCTTGAAAAGCAGGCGCACGAGCCCCATCTAGGGCCGGCGTCGTCGTCTCCGAGCTTGTCCTAGAGGGGCCTGCAATCGAATGTGCGGAATCGTCGGTATCGTCGGCCACTCTCCCGTCAACCAGCAGATCTATGACGCGCTGACGGTGCTGCAGCACCGCGGGCAGGACGCCGCCGGCATCATGACCTGCCACGAAGGTGAGCTGTTCCTGCGCAAGCAGACCGGTCTGGTGCGCGACGTGTTCCAGCATCGCCACATGCTGGCGCTGAAGGGCAACATCGGCATCGGTCACGTCCGCTACCCGACCGCCGGTTGCGACACCTCCTCGGAAGCGCAGCCGTTCTTCGTCAACTCGCCGTACGGCATCTGCCTCGGCCACAACGGCAATCTGACCAACTCCACCGAACTGGCCGAAGTGCTGATCCGCGAGGATCGTCGTCACCTGAACACCAGCTCCGATTCCGAAGTGCTGCTGAACGTGCTGGCCAGCGAGCTGTCGCAAGCCGGCACGCCGCGCGCATCTGCCGCCGATATCTTCTCCGCGCTGAATGCCGTTTATCGTCGCTGCCGCGGCGGATTCGCCGTGGTGGCGATGATTGTCGGTCACGGGCTGGTGGGTTTCCGCGATCCGCACGGCATTCGTCCGCTGGTGCTCGGCCGCCGCGATTCGGCCGAAGGCCCCGAGTACATGCTGGCGTCGGAGAGCGTGGCGCTCGACATGCTCGGCTTTACGCTGGTGCGCGACATCGCCCCGGGCGAAGCGGTGTTCATCGACGAGCAGGGCCGGTTCTATTCGCAGCAATGCGTACCCGCCGCCAGCCACACGCCGTGCATTTTCGAGTACGTCTATTTCGCCCGCCCCGACTCCATCATCGACAACATTTCGGTCCACAAGGCGCGCCTGCGCATGGGCGACCTGCTGGCGGAAAAGATCCGCCGGGTGTGGCCGGATCACGATATCGACGTGATCATTCCGATTCCCGACACCAGCCGCACGGCCGCGGTGCAGGTGGCGCAGCTGCTGAACGTGAAGTACCGCGAAGGTTTCGTGAAGAACCGCTACATCGGCCGTACCTTCATCATGCCGGGACAGGAGCAGCGCGCCAAGTCGGTGCGCTCCAAGCTCAACGTCATCGACCTGGAATTCCGCGGCAAGAACGTACTGCTGATCGACGATTCCATCGTGCGTGGCACGACCTCGGCGCAGATCATCGACCTAGCCCGTGAAGCCGGCGCCCGTCGTGTTTACTTCGCGTCCGCCGCACCGGCGGTGCGTTTCCCGAACGTCTACGGCATCGACATGCCGACCCCTTCCGAACTGGTGGCGGCCGGTCGTACGGAACAGGAAGTCGCAGAGCTGATCGGCGCCGACAAGCTGATCTACCAGGATCTCGTCGACCTGGTGAGCGCCTGCCAGCATCACGACTCGCAGATCCGCAGCTTCGATACCTCGTGTTTCTCGGGTGAATACGTGACCGGCGACATCACGCCGGCGTATCTGATGCGGTTGCAGGAAGAGCGCTCCGATCAAGCCAAGGAGCGTCGGCGCCAGCTGCATCGGCATGGGCTGAAAGCCATCCGGGCCGTCTAGGACGGGACCGGCGGCGGCACGGCAGCACCCGCCATGACAACTTCACCGTCATCGCCGCCGACGCGACCGCCAGCGTCGGCGAATTCCTCCGTTGCACCGCGTGTGATGATCGTTACCGATCACACCGAGCTGGGTCGCGCGCTCGAGCACCACGTATCCATCATCTGGCCGGATGCGGAATGCCGCGTTCATGCGCCGATGATTTCCGGCCGACTGCATTCGGCATTCAGTGCGATCGGCTACGACGCCGTGCTGCTGGACGACCGGATCGAGCGGGGGAGGGGCGAGGAGTGGTTCGAGAATCTCCGGCATCGCCCGGCATTTCCGCCCGTGCTGTATCTCGCGCCCGGGGATGAATCTGAGCTGGCGCGACGGATCGTCGAGCACGGCGCCGTGGACTGCCTGGTGCGCGAGCGCATCGACCATCGCCGGTTCGCCGCAGCGCTGCGCGAAGCGGTGCAGCGTCGCCGCCAGGATCTGGCGCTGTTGCGTACCAGCGCGCAGGCGCAGAACGCTTCAAAGTTCGGACCCGTGACGATTCGCGGCCATCGCTGCGTGCGCGAGCTCGCCATCGGTGGGACGTCGATGGTGTACCTGGCTGAGAGCGAGCGCGCCGGAGAGATGGTCGTGCTCAAAGTGCTGCGTGATACGCCAGAGGCGGGCGATACGCAGGTACAGTTCGCGCGCTTCCTGCAGGAGTACGAGCTGATCTCCCAGATCCGCCATCCCAACGTGGTGCGGATTTACGACCTGGGCATCGCCGACGATCACGCGTACATCGCCATGGAGTATTTTCCGCTCGGCGACCTGCGCAGTCACATCGCCAAAGTCATCGAGCCCGCCCAGGCCCTGGAGTTGCTTGCACAAATGGCCGGCGCGCTGTCGGTGGTTCACGCTGTCGGCGTGCTGCACCGGGATCTCAAGCCCGGCAACATCATGTTGCGCGCGGATGGCTCGATCGCCATCATCGATTTCGGCCTGGCCAAGCATGCTGCGACCCAGGTGGACATGACGGGCACCGGCGAGATCTTCGGCACGCCGTACTACATGAGTCCGGAGCAGGGACATGGCCAGCCGCTGGATGCCCGCAGCGACCTGTACAGTCTCGGTGTGATCTTCTACGAAATGCTGATGCGCAAGAAACCGTATGTCGGCCTACGCCGATGGCCGTGCTCTACATGCACGCCAATGCGCCGCTGCCGGTGCTCGAAGACGGTCTGGCCGGTTATCAGCCCCTGCTCGATCGCCTGCTGGCGAAGGAGCCGGCGAATCGGTTCGCATCGGCCGACGAGCTGCTAGCGGATGTCAGACGTTTGCAGGCGGCGGGGTAAGTGGCCGTGAACGCTGCCGTCGATACGACGCCCGTTGTCGAGAACGTGCTGCTTGCTGCGACACCGGCGCGCTGGTTCGATGTCGCGTGCGAGCGCTGGCGTGAGCTGCTCATCGATCACGCGAACTGCGAAAAGAAGGCAGCCTCTACCGCATTGAGCCTGATCTTCACGTATCCGGAAGACTTCCAGCTGACTGACCGCCTGTCACGCCTGGCGCGCGAGGAGCTGAGACATTTCGAGCAAGTGCAGAAGCTGATGCGCGAGTTGGCGGTTCCGCACGTGCGGATGTCGCCGTCGCGCTATGCCGAAGGCTTACGGCGCTCGCTGCGTGTCAATGAGCCGGCCCGACTATTGGATTTGCTCCTGTGTGGCGCTTTGATCGAGGCGCGCTCCTGTGAACGATTCATCGGGCTGGCACCGCGGTTGTCGCACCCAATGGGTGGTTTCTATGGTGGGCTGGCGCATTCGGAAGCCCGTCATCAAGGTTTGTATCTGCGTCTTGCCGAGCAGCGGGCGAGGGATGCCGACTGGCGTTCTCGCCTGCGAGAGATCGGTGAAGTGGAGGCGGAGCTGGCGACGTCGCCGGATCCGCAATTCAGGTTTCACTCGGGCGAGCCTCAGTGAGCTGACGATCGCGATGCGCAAGGCCCGGTTGCTGATACTGATCCGTCACTGTCGCGCAGGCGGAAGTCCAATCCCGATGGATTCCCGCCTGCGCGGGAATGACAAGGAAGTGAGTGATCAGTCCTGACCTTGAGGTTTGTCCAAGGTCGTTCCAGGGTGGCAGCGTGGGCTCAAGGGTGCGATGGTTGCACCTGCGGCCGCTTCAACTCCACGAGCTCATATCCCTGCTCGTTCCACCGCAGCACGCTGCCCTGGTCATACCAGTCGCCGAGCACGATCCGGGTGGCTTTGAGGCCGTCGACCTCGACATCGTGAATCGCCGGCCGATGGGTGTGGCCGTGAATCACGCAATCCACCTCATGTTCGCGTAGCGCCTGTTTCACCGCTGCGCTGTTGACGTCCATGATGTACGGCGTCGCCTTGTCTGCGGCATCGATATGCGCCTTGCTGCCGGCCCGCATCTTCGCCGCCAGCCGCTGCCTTTGGCGCAGGCTCAGGTTCCTCAGTACGAATTGCACCAACGGGTTGCGCACGATGCGTCGCAAGCGCTGATACGCCGCATCGTCCGTACACAGGGTATCGCCGTGCATCAGCAGCACCCGCCGCCCGTACAGGTCGATGACGGTGCCGTCCGGCAGCAGCTCGACGCCGGTCTCGGCGCTGAAACGTTTGCCCAGCAGGAAATCCCGATTGCCATGCATGACATAGCAGGGGACGCCGTGAGCGGTGATCTCGCGCAGCCCGCGCACTACGCGCCGCTTGTCCGGATCGGGGTCGTCATCGCCGATCCAGGCCTCGAACAGATCGCCCAGGATGTACAGCGCCCGGGCGTCGCGGGCTTCGCGTTGCAGGAACTCCAGGAACTGATCGGTGATCTGCGGCCAGGCGCCGTCCAGGTGCAGGTCCGAGATGAACAGCGTCGTCACGGCCGGGATCCGAGGCGCGTGGGGAGGTTCATTTCATCTCGTCGATTTTCTCGATGATGATGGGCTTGAGCGGCACGTCGGACTCGAACGGGCCCGCCGGGCCGGTCGCCACCGCCCCGATGTCGTCGATCACGCTCATGCCCTCGATGATCTTGCCGAAGACGGCGTACCCCCAGCGGCTGGATTGCGGGTCGAGCGCCGGATTGTCGACGAGATTGATGTAGAACTGTGCATTGGCGCTGTGCGGGCCACCAGCGCGAGCAATGCCGACCGTGCCGCGGCGGTTGGAAAGTCCGTTGCCGGACTCGTTGGGGATCCCCGGCCGTGTCGGGCGCTCGACGTACTGTTCGTCGAAGCCGCCGCCCTGGGCGATGAAGTTGTTGATCACTCGATGAAATATCGTGCCGGCGTAGTGGCCGGCGCGCACGTACTCGAGGAAGTTGGCCACGGTCAGCGGCGCGCGGGCCGTTTCGAGCTCGATCACGAAACTGCCCTTGTTCGTGTACACCCGGACCAGCGCCGGCTCTGCGACGGGCTCCGTCGTGGGCGTGGGCGCGTCCTCAGCCAACGTCTGCACGCCAACGAACAGCAGCAATGCGGCCAGGATCCGGGTCGGAAGCAGCGAGGCGGTGCGGTGCATGGAGATGGCAGAGCCTGGTGGGGTGGAATGCGACAGCGGCGATCTTAGCAAAGCAGGTCGCGGGGCATTGGCCGGGGAAGGGGCGATCCCTGCGCAAGGTGTATAGAATGCCTGCTTCACGCGGCCTTCGGTGGCCGATGCGGCCGCCAAATACCGTTAAATGTCATCGACTGCACTCGTTACGCGCTTCGCGCCCAGCCCCACGGGACATCTGCACCTCGGCAATGCCCGAACGGCGTTGCTCAACTACCTGGCGGCCCGCAAGGCTGGCGGCAAGTTCATCTTGCGTGTCGAGGATACGGACGAAGCGCGCAGCTCCGAAGATCTCATGCACGAGCTGTTCGAGGACTTGCACTGGCTCGGCCTGCGCTGGGACGAAGGCCCCGACGTGGGCGGGCCGCACGAGCCCTATCGGCAGCAGCAGCGACGGACCACCTACGAGGAATGGCTCGCAAAACTGGCGGCGGCTGGACTGACATATCCCTGCTACTGCACCCCGGCCGAGCTCAACATCGCGCGCAAGCAGCAGCTGGCTGCGGGCAAGCCGCCCCGATATCCCGGCACGTGCCGGGCATTGACTGAAGCCCAGCGGGCGGAGCGTGCAGCGAGTGGCCGGGAAGCGGCGTTGCGCTTTCGTGTGCCCGGCGGAAAGGTTGTGAGCTTCACCGACGTGGTCCATGGTGAGCAGCGCTTCGCCAGCGACGACATCGGCGATTTCATCATCCGTCGTACCGACGGTAGCACCGCGTTCTTTTTCTCGAATGCCATCGACGATGCGCTGATGGGCGTGACGCTGGTGCTGCGCGGCGATGATCATCTGACCAATACGCCGCGGCAGATTCTGCTGCTGCAGGCGCTGAGCCTGCCGATTCCGGCTTACGCGCATGTTGCGTTGCTGCTTGGCATGGATGGCGCACCGTTATCCAAGCGTCACGGCGACACGAGCCTGGGCGATCTGCGCAATCGCGGTTATCTGCCCAGTGCGCTGCGCAATCATCTGGTGCGCCTCGGTCACACCTGCGTCAGCGACGGTTGGCTCGACGATGCGGCCATGCGCGCCGAGTTCGATCTCGATCGGCTCGGCCGCGCGGCGGCCAAGTTCGACGAGGCGCAGTTGCGTCATTGGCAGAAGGAAGCGGTGGCGCATCTGTCGGCCGATGAATTCCAGGAATGGATTTCTGCTCAGCTGCCCGCCGGTGTCGAGCCCGAAAAGCGCGCCGCGTTTTTGCAGGCGATCCGTCACAACGTCGAGTTTCCGGCGGACGCAAAAATCTGGGCCGAGGTCGTGTTCGGGGAGATCGTCGAATTGGAAGGTGCCGCGCGCGATACGATCCGCGATGCCGGCGAGCAGTTCTTCGCTGTCGCGCTGGAAGTGTTCGGCGCGCGTAGCGGGGAGTTCAAGCAGGTCGCGCGCGAAATCGGCCAGCGCTGTAATCGCAAGGGACCGGCTCTTTTCATGCCGCTGCGGGCTGCGCTCACCGGCGTTACGCACGGCCCGGAGCTTGGGCCGCTGCTGACCTTGATTCCACCGGACGAGATCCGAGCGCGCCTGGAGAATGCGCGCCGGCTCGCCAAGTAATTACTGAGATCCGATGCTACAGATCTTCAATTCGCTGACCGGCCGCAAGGAAGAGTTCCAGCCCCTGCAACCCGGCGTCGTGCGCATGTATGTGTGCGGCGATACGGTGTACGACTACTGCCATATCGGCCATGCGCGCTCGAAAGTCGCCTTCGATGTCGTGCGGCGCTATCTGATGCACAAGGGCTATCGGGTCACGTTCGTCCGCAACATCACCGACATCGACGACAAGATCATCAAGCGCGCTGCCGAGAAGGGCGAAAGCGTGCAGGCGCTGACGGCACGGTTCATCGCGGCGATGCACGAGGATTACGACCGGCTCGGCATCCTGCGTCCCGATCATGAACCGAAGGCGACCGAGCACGTGCCCGGCATCATCGAGATGACGCGCAAGCTGATCGAGAAGAACTATGCCTACGTGGCTTCCGATGGCGATGTGATGTACTCGGTCTCTGCGTTCGCGCCTTACGGCAAGTTGTCGGGCAAGCATCTGGCCGATTTGCGCGCCGGCGCGCGAGTGGCCATCGATGAAGCCAAGCGCGATCCGCTGGATTTCGTGCTCTGGAAGCGCGCCAAGCCGGGCGAACCGTCGTGGCCGTCACCCTGGGGCGAGGGACGCCCGGGCTGGCACATCGAATGCTCAGCCATGAGCTTCGATCTGCTTGGGCCGCGTTTCGACATTCACGGCGGCGGTTTGGACCTGAAGTTCCCGCATCACGAGAACGAGATCGCACAGTCCTGCGCGGCGACCGACGATCAGTTCGCGACTTACTGGATGCACAACGGCTTCGTGAACGTCGACAACGAGAAGATGGCGAAGTCGGTCGGCAACTTCTTTCTGATCCGTGACGTGCTCGATTCGGGCCACGTGCGCGATCCGGAGGTGCTGCGCTTCTTCCTCATGTCGAGCCATTATCGCGGCCCGATCAATTATTCGCTGACGCAGATCGAGCAGGCGGATGCGGCGCTGAGCCGTCTCTACACCGCGCTGCGCGACGTCGAGCCGGCCAAGGATTACCAGCCGGGGGAAGCGACACGCCGCTTCGAAGACGCAATGAGCGATGACTTCAACACGCCCGAAGCGCTCGCGGTTCTGCAATCGCTCGCCGGCGATATCAACCGCGCGCGGGCTGCCGGGAATTCGGTGCAGGCCGCGAGCCTGGCGACGGAGCTCAAGCAGCTCGGCAACCTGTTGGGCGTCCTGCACCTCGCGCCCGGTGCGTTCTTGCAGAAATCCGCGGCTGCCGCGGGCCAAGTTGCAGAAGCGAAAACGTCGGACGCACAGATCGAGCAGTTGATCGCCGCGCGTGCTGCTGCGCGCAAGGCCAAAAACTTCAAGGAATCCGATCGAATCCGCGACGAGCTGGCGCAGTCCGGCATCGTCCTCGAAGACAGGCCGGATGGCACGACGATCTGGCGCAGGAATTGATCGCGGCGTCAGGGAAAATCTGATTTGCTGGCTGTTGTCATTCCGGCGAAGCGAGAATCCATCTGAATCAGCGGGATGGGCTCCCGCTTGCAGAGTGACGAATAAGTCAGAGCTTCCCTGGGAGCGATCGTTGCACCGGCAAGCAGGCGGCTGACGATTGCCATTCGCGAAATGCCGGAAGCTCAATGGCGATGAGAATTATTCTCATGTACTCTTGCCGCCATGGTCGCCGTTCTGCCCCTGAGCGAATCGCTGCAGATCCGCCCGAACTCCTCGCTGGCGGGCCTCGAAACAGGTGCATCCGCCCGAATCGTCGCCGTGGCAGCAGCCACGCCGGATGTGACTGCCGACCTGATCCGACGCCTGTTCGACCTGGGTTTCCTGCCCGGTGAATCCGTGCGCGTTCTCGCGCGCGGTCCGGTTGGCGGTGAGCCGATCGCGGTACGCGTCGGAACCTCCACTTTCGCTCTGCGCCGGCTGGAAGCCGCCTGCATCGAAATCGCGCCGTAAGGATCTGCCATGAGCGCCGTCGTCGCGGACGCGCCGCAATTGGTCGCGCTGGTCGGTAATCCGAACTGTGGCAAGACGGCGCTCTTCAATCTGCTGACGGGCAGTCGGCAGAAGGTCGCGAACTACGCAGGCGTCACCGTCGAGCGCAAAGAAGGCGTCGCGATCACTCCGTCGGGCCGACGCGTGCGCGTACTCGATCTTCCCGGTCTCTACAGTCTCGAACCCGCCACGCCCGATGAGCAGGTCACCGCCGACGTGTTGAACGGTCGTCGTTCCGGCGAAAGCCGGCCTGACGCGATCGTCTGCGTGACCGATGCAACCAACCTGCGACGCAATCTGCGTCTTGCGCTTGCATTGAAGCGTTTGAAAATCCCGATGCTGATTGCTCTGAACATGAGCGATCTCGCACGTCAGCGCGGCATCCGCATCGACAAGGATGTGCTGGCGCGTGAGCTGGGTGTGCCGGTGGTCGAGACTGTTGGCGTGCGCGCTGCAGGTGTAGCCGAGTTGCTGACTGGTTTGGAGAAGGGCTGGCTGCAATCGCCATCCTCTGCGGGCGCCGCGTCGGATGGTTCAGTCGCGACTGCTGTAAATGCCGCGCAGGATCACGCAGAAGTCAGGCGGATTCTCGCCGCCGCGGGTGTCGATGCGCTTTCCGATGACACGTTCAGCGAACGTGTCGATCGCGTCGTGCTGCATCCGATCGTGGGACCGCTGCTGCTGGCTACGGTGCTGTTCCTGGTGTTCCAGGCTGTTTTCTCCTGGGCACAGTGGCCGATGGATGCAATCGAAGCGGGTGTCGCCGCCACCGCGGATGCGCTGCGTTCGACCATGCCCGATAACGCGCTGCGCAGTCTCTTGCTCGACGGCGTGCTGGCGGGGGCGGGCAGTGTGCTGGTGTTTCTGCCGCAGATCGTGATCCTGTTCTTTTTCATTCTGGTCCTCGAGGACTCCGGCTACCTGCCGCGCGCGGCGTTCCTGCTGGATCGGCTCATGGGGAGTGTCGGTTTGTCCGGCCGCTCGTTCATTCCATTGCTGTCGAGCTTTGCCTGCGCGATTCCCGGCATCATGGCCACGCGCACGATTCAGGATCCGCGTTCGCGGCTCACCACGATCATGATTGCGCCACTGATGACATGCTCTGCGCGCCTGCCGGTTTACGCGCTGATCATCGCCGCGTTCATTCCGCAGCGGGTCGTCTGGGGCTTCGTGCAGCTGCAGGGCCTGGTGTTATTCGTGCTCTACGTGGCCGGCGTGGCCAGCGCGATGGCCGTGGCGTACGTGCTCAAGCGCATCAACCAGCGCTCGCATTTCCAGCCGCTGCTGCTGGAGCTGCCTTCGTATCACTGGCCGCATCTGCGTCATCTCGCCATCGGCCTGTGGCAGCGCGTGCAGATATTCCTGACGCGTGTCGGCACGATCATTCTGTCGCTGATGATCGTGATGTGGGCGCTGAGCTCGTTTCCGGCGCCGCCGGACGGCGCAGCCGGACCGGCCATCGAATACAGCATCGCCGGCTACATCGGCAGTGCGCTCGCGGTGCTGTTCGGGCCCATCGGATTCAACTGGCAGATCTCGCTCGCTCTCGTGCCTGGCCTCGCTGCACGCGAAGTGGCCGTCGGCGCGCTCGGAACGGTGTATTCGCTCGCGGCAACGGGTGATCAGGTCAGCGGCGCATTGACGCCGTTGATTGCCGCATCCTGGCCGCTGCCGACGGCGCTGTCTCTACTGGCTTGGTACGTCTTCGCGCCGCAATGCCTCTCGACGCTCGCGACCGTGAAACGCGAAACGAATTCCTGGCGCTACCCGCTGCTCATGGCCGGCTACTTGTTCGCGCTGGCTTACCTGGCTTCCTTCCTGACATATCGAATCGCATCGATGCTGATGGGCAGCCCATGAACGAGGCTTTTGCCAATCTGATCGTCGGGGCTGCCGTCGCGGTGAGCGTGTGCTACAGCATCTGGCGCCTGGGGCCGCGGCGCATGCGGCAGTCGCTGAACCTGTGGCTGAGTCGAAAGTTTCCGACCCGTTTCAGCCGTGCCACAGCATTGGAGCAGGGCGGGTGTTCTGGGTGTGACGGCTGCGTGCCGGCAAAGCCGGAAGCAGAGGTGCGGATACGGCCGCGCGACATCAAGAAAATTCCGACACGATCTGCCCCGAACCCCTAGTCAGTGGCAACTTCCTTCCGTATGATTCGCAGCCCCGTGAGGGCGGCTTGGCTTGGCGGGGCGTGGCGCAGTCTGGTAGCGCATCTGCTTTGGGAGCAGAGGGTCGGAGGTTCGAATCCTCTCGCCCCGACCACCTGACTTCAGCGGCGCCTTTGGACTTGCGCCCGTAGCTCAGCTGGATAGAGCATCGGCCTTCTAAGCCGAGGGTCGCAGGTTCGAGTCCTGCCGGGCGCGCCATCCGCGGACGATGGTGGACGTAGCTCAGTTGGTAGAGCCCCGGATTGTGATTCCGGCCGTCGTGGGTTCGAGTCCCATCGTCCACCCCACCACTTTCTTGAAAGTGGGCTGTTAGCTCAATTGGTAGAGCAGCTGACTCTTAATCAGTTGGTTGTAGGTTCGAGTCCTACACGGCCCACCATCTTTCCTCGACGAGCGCAAAGCGCCCGATGCCAGCTTCGGGCGTCCGGGCGTGCACGAGCCACGCCGGTCCCATGTGTGCCGACCGGCATCCTCACGGTTTTCGCCGCGCCTCGAACTCAATGATGAGCTCGACATCGTCACCGACCCAGCCGTTCGCGACGCCGTAGTTCATTCCCCATTCGCTGCGTTTCACTTTGCCTCGCAGCGATACGCCCATGACATACGGTTTCGGATCGTTGCCGATCGGATAGACGCCGCTCTTGTTGACGGTGCCCGTGAGCTGCAGGGGGCGGCGCTTGCCGAGCAGTTCGAGTTCCCCATCGACACGGAAAGTCCTGTCATCGGTCCAGGTTGCAGAATTCGCGGTGAAGGTCATGCGCGCAGTGCGCGAGGCATCGAGGAAATCGGCGCTGCGCAGGTGGCCGTCGCGTTTGTCGTGTCCGGTGAACACGCTGCTGGTCTCGACGACTACCCGGACATCGCTGAGCTTGCGCGTTGCCTCGTCGAACGTATAGGAACCCGAGGCTTTCCTGAAAGAGCCCAGAGTGTCCGCATAGCCGAGATGGCGGACGAGGAAGGCGATGGTGAGATGCTCGGGATCGATCTGGTAACGAGCATCGGCGGCGTGCACGGGTGCTGCGCCGATGAGTGCAATCACCAGGACGATATGGATTGGCAAGCAGCGCAGGCGAGTATGCAAGATAGTGTTCATATCCAATATTGAGTCTGTCCGCGCTTTGGCGTCCAGCGCGGAAGGGTGCGCAAGGCAGGCAAAGACCGGTGCTCGATGAAGGTAAAAAAAGCGGCCGTTCTCCGGGCCCCGGAGCCACCAGGATGTGGACCCAGGCCGTGCCTGTAGCCTGGAAAGGGACCGGACGATGCTGCACTGGGGTTACCGACTCCCTGGAGCAGGCGTATTCGCGCACTGCTTGCCGGCCGGTCCGTCGGGTCCCCGCGCCAAGCCCAGCGCTGAATCCGCTGGTTTTGCCGGCCTGGCGCTCGGCCCGGGTACTCCCATTGGGTGGCCTAATGTGGGCGAACCGGCCACATCGACGTCTGGCGGGTGACGCACGTCCAAAAAGGGCCTCCCCGCCCGGATGCAGACTCCGGACGTGATCTGACCCCCTCCCGGCAGCCGCCGCCACCTCTCTCGGGTATACTCCGCCGCCCCGCGGGAGCCT
>DATMEZ010000139.1:0-1830 GCA_035556415.1 Povalibacter sp. | reverse complement strand
CCGCCCGGATGGGTGGTGAAGCCGCTGGACGGAGCCTGGGGCAGGGTGGTGTCGAGCAGCACGCCGGCGTTGCTCACGGTCAGTGTGCGGCCCCGCAGCCGGCAGATGACGTCGTCGGCGGTGCCGTGCTGCAGGGCGTTGCGCACGATGTTGCCGATCAGCATGGCCACCATGCTCTCGGGTGCCGGAACCCGCACCGGCTGGGCCCCGGTGAGGTCCAGCGTGATGCGCTTGCCCGGCATCACGCTGCGCAGGTCCTCCACCACCCGTTGCAACAGTTGCTGCACTTCGCAGCCGGCGTCGCTGCGTTTGGTGGAATGCTCCTCCCGCGACAGCATCAGCAAGGCATCGGTGAACTCGGTCATTTCGCGCACCGCGCGCTGAATGCGGGCCAGGGCGTTGGCGGTCGCCGGGCGATCGCCCAACTGGACTTCGAGCAATTCGACCGCGCCGCGGATGACCGCCAGCGGGGTCCGCAACTCGTGACTGGCGGTGGAGGTGAAGGATTGTTCACGTTCCACGAAGCCATCGAGGCGTTCCATGTAAGCGTCGACCGAGCGGGCGATGGGCTCCAGCTCGATGCCGGCGAATTCGGCGCCGATGCGCACGTGGCGCTGGCCGGGATCGATCTGGGTCAGCCGGCCGGCGAGAGCATTCACCGGGCCGACCAGACGGCGCGAAATGCCGAACGCGGCCCAGCCGGCGACGCTGACGATGGCGATCACGCCCAGCGCCAGGATCAGGACCGCGATCAGCTCCTGCCGGGCATGCGTGGTCACGTCGTAAGTGATGTACAGGCGTCCGAAATCGCCGTCGCGCACCAGTACGTCGAGCAGCCGGCCGTTCGAGCGCACGCGATGCATGTCGCCCGGCTTGAGGATGGCGATATGGCGCGGCAGTTCGGCGAAGTCGATGGAGCGATAGATGCTCAGGCGCGCGGACCGCAATGGCTCGGCGCCCCGGTCGATGCGCATGCGCTGTTCGTAGTGCGTGAGTTCTTCGGACAGCAGGTCGTAAGTGATGTTGCGCTTCAGGCGCTCGTCCGCCAGCACGGCCCAGGCGGCCAGCACGATGCCGGCGACCGCGACCAGCGCCAGCATGGTGCCGGCGATGCGCGCTCGCAGACTAAGCCGTGCCAGCCGCTCATTCAGGTCACGGACGAGCCGGGTCCGGCGAAAGTCGATAGCCAGTGCCATGAATGGTGTGCAGTAGTTTGACCGGGAAGTTTTTGTCGATGGCGGTACGCAGCGCGTGCATGTGGGCGCGCAGGAAATCACCCTCCGGAGCATTGTCGCCCCAGAGTTCGTGCTCGAGCTCGGCCCGGGTGACGACGCGGTTGGCGTTCTGCATCAGCACCGTCAGTATGCGCCGGGTGGTGGGGTTCAGCTTGACGCGTTCGCTGCCACGCTCGGCCTCCAATGTGTCGAGATCGAACTTGAGGTCACCGACGCTGAGGGTACGCGACGGAGGCGGACTGGTGGGCGCACTGGCGGGCGGGCTGGCGCGCCGCACCAGTGCCCTGAGTCGCATATCCAGCTCGGCGAGCGAGAACGGCTTGACCAGGTAATCATCGGCGCCGGCCTCGAAGCCCTCGATCTTGTCGGCCAGCAGGTCCTTGGCGGTGAGCATCAGCACCGGCACGCGGGTATGGCCGGCCTGTCGCAGCGCACGACACAGCGCCAGGCCGTCCATGCCGGGCAGCATCAGGTCGAGCACGATGGCGTCGTAGGGATATTCGAGCGCCAGTTGCAGGCCGTTGTCGCCATCGGTGGCGTGCGCCACGCTGTCGCCGCGCGCTTCGAAGAAGTCGGCGATGTTGGCGGCGATGTC
>DATMEZ010000138.1:0-6664 GCA_035556415.1 Povalibacter sp. | reverse complement strand
GTATGCAAAGTCGATGCATTCAAGTCCGTCAGTTCTCGGCTCTTGAGTAGCACAGGAGCCTGGTTGATGTTCAGTGGTGTTGACGTACTGAAGAGTTGCCAACCCCACCACATCAGCAGCGCTCGCTGCGAATGAGACCAGCGCGCATGCACCGAGGGTCAACGCCTTCATAGTGCTAACGTCTGCGCTCAGGCGCGCGCGCCTTCGCGCGTCGCCTGCAGCGCGTTGTTGGGCAGTCGCGTCACTGCGCACCACCTAATCTACGAACCACCGGAAAAGCAACGGCGACTACAACGAGAACCAGTAGAACGAAGGCTTTTGCCACAAGTTCTTGCCAAGGAAATGGCAGCACTCCATCGGGATTGCTCCAACCGCCCGCCATATCATCGTCTGCTGTAACCAAGTGCCCCACGAATGCCCACGCTGAGAATCCAATAACCGTAAATATGTATGGCACGCGCCAAAGGAAAGAGAGCACGGCTGCGGTACTGGCAACGATGGCCGCCAGCTTCAACCATTGTTTCGTTTTCTCTGGCATCAGACAGCCCAACTCATATATAGACCGCCTAAGTACGGCGACCGAACACCGCAGGGCAAAGCCGATTTTCCAATCTTTCTCATTGAATCCATAGCTCTGCTGCCTCTATCCCGGCAGATTCTACGCAGGATAGGCCGCATCGTTCTTGTCGATCGACCATAATCCCGTATAGTCGGCAGCGTCAACGGGGCGACGGAACGCTCGCAGCGAAGCACCACGGAATGGTCATGATGGAAAACATGGCAGACGCGAAGCCGCGGCTACTGGATCAGGTACGCGAGCTCATCCGGATCCGGCATTACAGCATCCGCACCGAGCAGGCGTATCTGCAATGGATCCGCCGTTTCATCCTGTTCCATAACAAACGCCATCCCCGTGACATGGGTGCACCGGAAGTCACGGCGTTCCTCAGCGATCTGGCTATCCGGCGCAACGTTGCGGCATCGACGCAGAATCAGGCGCTGAACGGGATCCTGTTTCTTTACCGCGAAGTACTGAAGATCAATCTTCCCTGGCTTGATGAAGTACAACGTGCGAAGAAGCCGCGCCGCCTGCCAGTCGTACTCACTCGCGACGAAGTCAAAGCCCTGCTTGCACAGCTTCAGGGAACGACGTGGTTGATGGCTGCGCTCATATACGGAGGCGGTCTGCGCCTGCTCGAGTGCCTGCAACTACGCGTCAAGGATGTCGATTTCCACTACCAGCAGTTGGCCGTCCGTGACGCCAAGGGCCAGAAAGACCGCATAACCCTCCTGCCGCAGAATCTGCTCGAGCCGTTGCGCTGCCACCTTGCGAGAGTCCATGTGCTTCATGAACGCGATCTGCACGAAGGCTACGGCCGCGTTTACTTGCCGCATGCCCTGTCTGTCAAATATCCGAATGCCGATCGCGAATGGGGTTGGCAGTACGTCTTTCCATCCACACGACGCTCGATTGATCCGCGCTCAGGTGCCGAGCGACGGCATCATGCACATGAAGATGCATTGCAGCGAGCCGTAAAGCAGGCGGTCCGAAAAGCGAACATCATCAAGCCGGCAAGCCTGCATACGTTGCGACACTCGTTTGCAACGCACCTGCTGGAATCCGGCTATGACATCCGCACCGTTCAAGAGTTACTGGGTCATAGCGACGTGAAGACCACCATGATCTACACGCATGTATTGAATCGCGGTGGGCGCGGAGTCGTCAGTCCATTGGACATCAGCTGACAACCTGCAGCTCAGACACCTCCCGCACAAAGCCCACGACGGCCAGGCCGCCCTCCATATGCATGAAGGGCGGCCGTCTACTCCTACCAGTTCACCGACGCCCTCGCATAGATGAACCTTCCATTGAACCCAAACGGCGAAAACTGCGAAAAGCCCACCGCACCCGTCTGATTCAACGCGATCGGATTCTCGGTCGGATACTCATCCAGAATATTGTCCGCACCGATTGCCACGCCGAAGCGGTCGTTGATGTCGGCGCGCAGCTCCAGGTCCACCACCGTTGCCGCATCGATATTCAGGTCTCCGCTGCCATCGGCCTGTGTGCCAGGCGCAAGCACTTCGCCGTAGCGGGTTGCCCGCAGCGTGGCACCGAGCGTGCCGAATGAAACCGGATAGCTCCAGTCCGCGCCCAGCGAAACCTTGGTATCCGGCGAACCATCCTCATAGCGCAGCTGATTCTGGCGACCGAACAGGACCACGCCCGGCAGAGCACCGGTGCCGGTCTGCACCTTGCGAATGTCCGTCTCGTTGTAGTTGCCGGCCAGCGTGAAGTCGAACTTGCCGGCGGTTTCCGTCGACAACAGGTAGCGCAACACCACATCTACGCCGTCCGTGCGCGTTTCCACTCCGTTGATGAAGAAGCGGGCCTGCGTCACGCTGTATGGCGCCAGCAACGCCGCGACTTCGACACCGCCGAGATTCTCGGACAGCACGATGCGATCGCGGATGTCGATGCGATAGGCATCCACCGTCGCTTCGAACGCTCCGGCACGGAACACCGCACCGAGCGAGTAGTTGGTGGACTTCTCCGGATCCAGATCCTGCGAACCCAGTGTGCGCGCCACTGCGGAAGTCGCAGGGAACGTTCCCGTCTCGAACGGCACGCCCTGATCGAAGACCGTCGCCGTCGACGTGAAGTACTGCTGCTGCAGGCTAGGCGCGCGGAATCCCGTCGACACCGTGCCGCGCAACGCGAATGCAGGCGTGAAGTCATAGCGCGCCGAAATCTTGCCAGTCACCTCGGAACCGAAATCGGAATAGTCCTCGGCACGCGCTGCGGCCGACGCGAGGAACTTGTCCGTGATCTGGGATTCGATGTCGAGATAGGCGCTGTACGCCGTGCGATGCTTGTCGACTTCGTTCGAAGGCTGCAATCCCGGGAACGCCTGCGCACCCGGCGTCAGGTTCGGCGCCACCGTGCCACGATTATATGAAGCAGGTTCGCCCGCCTCGATCTCATAGCCTTCACGCCGCACTTCGGCGCCCCATGCAACGTTCACCGGCGCTGCGAGCCCCCAATCGAAACCACGAACCAGGCCGAGGTTGAACACGAACTGATCGTAAGTCAGCGCACCCGCATCGAAGCGGGTCGGCGAAGCAGCGCCGTAGGTCGCATTCAACGTGTGAATCACGCCGTACTCGAGCTTGTTGCGGCCATAGACCAAGCTGATGTCCGTATCCCAGCCGAGCAACTCGCCGCGCGTGCCGACAGCGGCCGTCGCATCCTTGATGTCCGTGGTGATGAGCGGCAGGAAGCCATTCGGATAAATGGCCGGCACATTGTTCGCGTTGTTGGCGAGCCGCGGCAGCGCGGCCGATTCGGCATCGCGGTCCTGGAAACCGGCCCAGCCGTAAATGTCCCAACCGGAGGCGAGCGGCAGCCCGGCATTGGCATAGAACGACAGATCTTCGCTCTCAGGATCGCCGTAGCGCGAGGTGATCGTCGGCCGCGTCAGCGGCGCACGCACATCGTAGTCGCCGCGGCTGGTCGGATTGCGGTCGCGATATTCCGCGGACAAAGTCAGGAAGCCATCGGAGCCGAGGCTCAGACCGGTCCACGTCGAGACCGTCAGCGCTTCACCATCGCTCGCATGACGCGATCCTCGCGCGGTGTCCACCGTCGTGTCCGTGGCGCCGTAAGTGATACTCGCCTGTCCGCCGCTGCTCGCTTCGCGCAGACGCAGATTGAGAACGCCGGCGATGGCATCCGAGCCGTACTGAGCGGACGCGCCGTCGCGCAGCACTTCGATGCGCTCGATGGCCGACAGCGGAATCGCATTGAGGTCGACTGCGGCAGAACCACGTCCCACCGAACCATTCACGTTCACCAGCGACGTAGCGTGCCGGCGCTTGGAGTTGACCAGCACCAGCGCCTGATCGGGCGACAGGCCGCGCAGCGTGGCGGGCCGCACCGAATCCGTGCCGTCCGTGACCGCCGGACGCGGGAAGTTCAACGAAGGCGCCGCCTTCGACAATGCCTGCGCCAGCTCGGTCGTGCCCTGGGTCGTGAGCTTGTCTTCGCTGAACACATCCACCGCGGAGAGCGTCTCCAGGCGCGAGCGGTCGGCCACGCGGGTGCCCGTCACCACCACTTCGGAAATGATGTCGCCGTCCTGGGCCAGCGCCGTCAGCGACACCAGCGGGGTTGCGGCCAGTCCGGCCAATGCCAGCACCGAAAGCCGCGAGTTGGAACCTGTAGTCACGATCTGCCTCCACTGATCCATTCGAGATTGTTGCGAGAGGGAATCTCGCACGCAGATCGCAGTGCGCTAAATAAGCGCAGGACATGAGCCCCAAACCGGGCTTTATTGAATGTACTGAAAATACTTGTCCGCTCAGCACCTTGAGTGCTCTCTGCCGAGCACGCGTGGCGCGAGCGCTCACGACACTGTTTCCAAAAGCGCGGTAATAAGCAGGTCATTGCGCTCGCGCGACTGCAGTTTCTGGCTTCCGAGCGAAGAATCCGGAGTTCCACGACTGGCTTCGATGCCGCGCTCAGGTACGCTGCGGGCCTTGGGGAGACCATGGGGAAAGCCTGAATGTCGACGCAGCCCGAAGCCGGGAACGATCTCGACCGCACGGACGAGCTGCCGGTGCTGGACGTGGCCGCTTACGAAGCCACCCAGCTCGAGGACGATGCCGATCCGCTGGCGCGGACCGACACCTGGGCTGTCGAGGCTTCGCAGTCGCAGACGGCACCCAATGACGAGGCCATCGCGCGCAACACCCCAGCTCCCTCGCTGCGTTCGCTGAAAACGACATCGAGAGGCCCGGACGTTTCCCTCGACGTCGATCGCGTGCTGAATCGGATCGCTGAGCTCGAAGCCGGGATCATCGCTGCACGCGCGGCCCAAGCTGAAGCGGAGAGCCGCTGCCAGTCACTGGTGTCGGAACGCGACACGTTCGAGCAACGGCTCGCCGCGGTGGAAGCCAGCAATGCACGTTTGAGCGAACACAGCGCCATTTCTCAGGAACTGGCCCAGCGGCTGGAGCAGCAGCTGCGCGAGCAATCCGAGCACCATCGCGAGCGGTTGGCCGAAATCGAAGCGGCGCGCGAGGCGGACCAGCTCGCAGCCAGTCAGGATCGGGCGACGCTGGAACGCCAGATCGAGCAGGCCGCAGCAAATCTCTCCGGCACCGCGGACAAACACGCCCAGCTCAAAGCTGCCCTGGATGAAGCGCTCGCATTGGCAGCAACGCGTGCGGAGCGGATCGACGAGCTGCAGCAGGCGCTCGCGGAAGAAGAGAGCGCCGCTTACGGGCTCGGCCGCAATCTGGCAGCAAAACTGGCGGAGCACGACATCCTGACTTCGATGGTGGCGCAGCGCAACGCAACCATCGCCGCATTGGAGCACGAGCGTGACGATCTTGGCCTGCAGCTGCAGCAGTCCACATTGAAAGCGAATGCAGAGATGGAGCGGTTGATACAGGAGTTGCAGGCGACCGATGCCCAACGCAACGAGCTTGCAGCAGCCGGCGAGCGGTTGGCAGCGAAAGATGCCGAGCTGGAAGGTATTTCCACGCAGCTCGCCGCCGCACAAGACGACCACGCCGCGCTTCGGTCGGAACTGGAGACGCAATGGAACCTGGTCCAGGCGAGACAGGGAGAGTTGGCTGTCGCTCAGCAGCTGGCAGCAGCACTGCAAGGCACTCGCGACGAACTTCAGCAGGCACTGGAGGAATCAAGGCAGCAGGCATTGCAGCTCGAAGCGGCCCTGCAGGACAACGCCGAACTCCTGAACGCACGCAACGCCGAGCTCGACACCGTGCGCGCCGAGTTGAGCCAGCAGGTTGCTGCGACACAAGCTCTGGAACAATCGCTGCAGGAGCGCGATACGCTCCTCGAAACGCTGCGTGGTGAGATGCACGTGGCGCAGGACGAACGCACGCTCCTGGCGAACGAACTAGGCAAGGCGCGCAGTCGAATGAAATCGATGGCGCAGCAGGTCCTCGATGCCGACAACCGTATCGCCGCGCTGAAAGCCGATCTGGCCGTGCACACCGAGGCGCTGGCCGCGATCCGCCGCGACGTCGAGCTGCATAGCGAGCGCCCGGATGCACTTCCGGCCGATCGTGACGAGCACCTGCTGGAGCCGCTCAATCACGAGGGCGAACCGATCTTGCTCAACCGCAAAGTCATGACGCTCGGCCGCACCGACGACAACGACATCTGCGTCGCGTCCAAGCTGATCAGCCGCCATCACGCGCGCCTGCTGGTCGGACCGAACGCCGTCATCGTCGAGGACGCCGGCAGCACCAACGGCTGTTACGTGAACGGTCGGGAAGTGAGGCGGCAAGTACTGCGCGAGAACGACGTGCTGATGCTCGGCGACATGAAGTTCAGGCTCCGTGTGCGCCCGCCCGAAGGCGTCACCCGCGTCCGCAGCAACGTGATCGATTTCAACAAGCCGGCGTGAATTTCTGGGCGAACTGCCCTGATATTCACGCATCGAGCGCAGCCGTTGTCCGCTGTACTCGCCGCATCGAGGTCGGTGCGGGAATGAGGCGATGGCAACGGTCAGGGAAGCGATTGCAGTCGGGCTGAGCCTGTTGCCGCAAGCGGCCACGCTGGCCGCCGAGCCGCCGCCCCTCATGCTGGCGAACGTCTGCGACTGCGACACCCTGGACCCATCGGATT
>DATMEZ010000137.1:0-12641 GCA_035556415.1 Povalibacter sp. | reverse complement strand
GCCCGCAAGCTTGCGTTGAGCCGCCGTTACGACGCCGTCGTTGCGCTCGGTGCCGTGATCAAGGGGGCGACTGCCCATTTCGACTACGTCGCGGGCGAGTGTGCCGGCGGGCTGGCGCGGGTGGCCAACGACACCGGTGTTCCGGTGGCGTTCGGCGTGCTGACGACTGACACCATCGAACAGGCCGTCGAACGTGCGGGCACCAAGGCGGGCAACAAGGGTGCGGATGCCGCGATCACGGCGATCGAGCTGGCGAATCTGCTGCGCAAGATCGAGCAGTAAGCGGCTCGAGCTGGGTTTCTCTCGATCGATTCGCCGGCGCGCTGCGAGCTGCGCCGGGCACAGTGCGCTCTCGAACATCAAATGACCAATCTTTCCGAAAAAAAACCGGCCCGCGGCACCCGTGCGCGCTCCGTTGCCCGCAAGCTCGCCATGCAGGCGCTGTATCAGTGGCAGCTTACCGGACAGTCCGCGGCTGACATCAATCTGCAGTTCCTGGGCAGCGAGGATTCGGCGGGCGCGGATCGCGAATACTTCACCGAGCTGCTCAAGGGCTGCGTCGCTGGCAGCGAACGCATCGGCCAGGCCATCGTACCGTTTGCCGACCGGCCGCTCGACCAGCTCGATCCGGTGGAAACCGCGATTCTCATGATTGGCATGTACGAGCTGCGCGATCGTATCGAGATTCCGTATCGCGTGGTCATCAACGAAGCGGTGGACTTGTGCAAGCGCTTCGGTGCCACCGACGCCCACAAGTACGTCAATGCTGTCCTCGATCGCGCCGCGCGCGAGATCCGGGCGGCGGAACGAGGGTAGCGCTCCGCGCCGCCTCCTGATCGCGCGTCATGAGTCTCGGCGAATTCGACATCATCGGCCGGTACTTCGCGAAGCACGACTCGCGTCGTGACGTATTGCTTGGCGTCGGCGACGACGCGGCGGTGATGGATGTACCACCGGGGCACAAGCTGGTCGTCGCGATGGATACCGTCGTCGAAGGCGTACATTTTCCGGCCGCGACTCCTGCCGCCGACATCGGCTACCGCGCGCTCGCGGTCAATCTCAGCGATCTTGCGGCAATGGGGGCGCAGCCTTCATGGATGACGCTGTCGCTGTCTTTGCCGCGCGCCACGCAAGCTTGGCTGGAAGGATTCGCTGCAGGTTTGTTCGAGCTGGCGGACGCACATGATGTAGCGCTGATCGGTGGCGACACGGTGAAAGGACCGCTGGTCGTGACCGTACAGATCGCCGGCTGGGTGGAGGCCGATCGTTGGCTGGCCCGCTCCGGCGCGCGGCCGGGCGATCTGCTGTTCGTTTCCGGCGTACCGGGTGAAGCGGCCGCCGGGCTCACGGTGATTCAAAAGGGCTTGCCGAAAAGCGGTGCGGCAGATCATCTGCGGCAGCGCTTCCTTCGCCCAGAGCCGCGCGTGGCGTTGGGGCGAGCGCTGCGACCGATTGCCGGCGCCGCGATGGATATTTCTGATGGACTGCTCACCGATCTTCGCAAGCTATGCGTCGCCAGCGGCTGCGGTGCGCGTGTCGATGTCGACGCGTTGCCCAAATCGACAGCCATGCGGCAGCTGTTCGATGCGGACACTTGCGTGGACTACGCACTGGCAGGCGGCGATGACTACGAGATCATGTTCACCGTTGCTGCCGCTCGCATGAAGGATTTCGAGGCATTGTCCAGTTCATCGGTCGGCTGCACGCAGATCGGCGTGATCACTGCGGGCAATGACGTGGAGTGCCAGCGCGGCGGTCGGCCGTTCAGCGTGCAGCGCGAAGGCTATGACCATTTCTCGAAGGACGAAGGATCGCCATGAAGTGGAGTGCCGAGCCGCGTCTGCTGCGCCAGCCCGTGCATCTGTTCGCGTTCGGTTTCGGCGCAGGATTGATGCCGCGCGCGCCTGGCACCTGCGGCACGCTGATCGCCGTGCCGATCGTCGCTTTCGTCATGCAGTTCGGCTTGGCCATTCACGCGACATTTGCAATCGCCGCGTGTGTGATCGGCGTCTATATTTGCGGAGAGAGTGCGAGGCGGCTGGGTGTGCACGATCATCCAGGCATCGTGTGGGACGAGATCGCCGGTTTCGCCGTGACCATGCTGGCCACTCCGCTCGACTGGCGCTGGCTTGCGGCCGGTTTCGTGCTGTTCCGGTTCTTCGACATCGTCAAACCCTGGCCGATCCGGGAGGCCGATCACAGTCTCGCCGGCGGCCTGGGAATTATGCTGGACGACGTAATGGCGGGCGTGTTCGCGGCAGCGATCCTGTTCGCCATCAGGTCGATCGTCTTAAGCTAAGCGTCGCCAATACGAAGTGAATCCACCGAGCGGCTTGATGGTACAGCGTCCTGCCACGCGCGAGCAGCGTACGCCCGAGAAGGTCGGGAAGTACGTGATCGTCAAGGAAGTCGGTCGCGGCAGCACCGGTGTGGTCTACCTTTCCCACGACCCGTACTACCGTCGCGACGTGGCGATCAAGGTGTACAACCTCGAGTCGCAGGACGAAGACCGGGCGCGTGTCACACGCAAGATGTTCCTTTCCGAAGCGCACATGGTCGGCATGCTGCAGCATCCGAACATCCTGCCGATCTTCGACGCCGGTGAGGAAGACGGTCACTATTACATCGTGACCGAACACGTGCACGGTGCGCGCACCCTGTCGGCCTACTGCAAGCCGGACAACCTGCTGCCGATCGATGATGTCGTGGAGATCATGTACAAGTGCGCCAAGGCGCTGCACTACGCGCACAGCCGTGGCGTCATCCACCGCGACATCAAACCGTCGAACATCATGCTCACGCAGGCCAACGACGTGCGCATCATCGATTTCGGCATCGCGCTGGTGGCGGATTCGGACATCTCGCGCATCGAAGGCATCGCCGGCAGTCCTTCGTACATGTCGCCCGAGCAGGTGCAGTCGCTGGACATCACCAACCGCTCGGATCTCTATTCGCTCGGCGCGGTGATGTACGAGCTGCTCACCGGCTTCAGGCCGTTTCGCGGCGGCAACCTGTCCAAGCTCCTGCACCAGATCGTTTATGCGACCGCGCAGCCCATCCACTCGCTGCGGCCGCAGATTCCCGAGCTGCTGGAGGACGCCGTTGCCAAGGCGTTGCAGAAAGAACCGGCCAAGCGTTATCGCAACGGGCTGGAGCTGGCTGCCGACCTGACGCGCGTTCACCAGACGCTGCGCGAAGGCTCCTCGAAACTGGATCGGCAGGAGCAGTTCTCGATCCTGCGCACCCTGAAGTTCTTCCACGACTTTTCGCAATCCGAGATTCTGGAAGTGCTGCGCGCCAGCACCTGGCAGGACTACGAGCAGGGCGAGGAGATCGTCAAGGAAGGCGAGATGGATGATCGTTTCTACATCATCGTCTCAGGCAATGCTGCCGTGGTGCGCGCCAGCAAGGGCGTCGGCGAGCTGGAAGCAGGCGATTGCTTCGGCGAGACCAGCTACGTGCGTGGCGCCAAGCGGCTGGCGACGATCAAGGCGCTGAGCAACGTGACCTTGATGAAAGTGAGCTCGACCTTGCTGGAACAATCCTCGGCTGCCTGCCAGCTGCGCTTCAACAAGGTGTTCCTGCGCAGCCTGATCAGCCGTTTGCAAAGTCCGGGCTGACGTTGCTTGGTTTTCCGCGGTTGCGGAAACCATGCATTGTCACTCCTGATCCTTGTCCTTCTCGATCAGCGCGTACGCCGAATGATTGTGGATGGACTCGAAGTTCTCCGCTTCGACCACGTAGGCGCGGATGCGCTCGTCCTGGTTGCAACGTAGTGCGATGTCGCGCACCAGGTCCTCGACGAACTTGGGATTGTCGTAGGCATGCTCGGTCACGTACTTCTCGTCCGGGCGTTTGAGAATCCCGAACACCTCGCACGAGGCTTCCGCTTCCGCGATGTCGATCAGCTCTTCCAGCCACATGTGGCCGTCGACGCGCGCCTTGATGGTGATGTGCGAGCGCTGGTTGTGGGCGCCGTAATCGGAAATGCGCTTGGAGCACGGGCACAGACTGGTGGCCGCCACCAGCACCTTGAGCCACAGCTCGACCTTGCCGTCGTGCACCTCGCCGATCAGCGAAGCCGTGTAGTTCATCAGGCTCTCGACCTGGGTGACCGGCGCCCGCTTCATCACGAAGTAGGGAAAGCTCATTTCGATGTGACCGGATTCGGCGTCCAGCTTCTCGGTCATGCCGATCAGGATCTCGCGGAACGATTCCACCGAGATCTCGCGCTCGTTCCCGTGCAGCACTTCGACGAAGCGCGACATGTGCGTGCCCTTGAAGTTGTGCGGCAGCGCCACGTACATGTTGAAGTTGGCGACGGTGTGCTGCTCGCCGCGCGAGCGGTCCTTGACGCGGACCGGATGGAACACGTCCTTGATGCCGACCTTGTTGATCGGAATCCGGCGTGGATCGGCCCGCGCCTGCACGTCTTCGATGGGAGCGGGGGACGGGTGAGCGGCGCTGGAAGGCATGGTGGACATAGGCTCGAAAAGAGAAGAAACGCCGTCAAGCCGGCGAATCGGTCCGAGGTTGGGCTGCGGGCAGTATAAAGCAAGGTGTCGCGGCCACAGCCGGGGTGCCGGGAATGACTGAAATTCGCCGGCTTCAGTACCGGATCGAATCCGTCACGATCCTTACAGGGCAGCCGCGCGCGCCGGAATGCGCCACCAGCGGTTGATGGCGCTTTCGATGGACGGGATATCCAGGCCGGCGGCCGTCAGGCAATCCCCGCGTGAGCCGTGCTCGATGAACCGATCGGGAATCCCCAAGTGCAGGGTCGGCAGTGAATGGCCGTGCGCGACCAGACACTCCGCGATGGCGCTGCCGGCGCCGCCGGCGATCACGTTTTCTTCGACGGTGACCAACGCGCGATGCGTGGTCGCGATCCGCAGCAGCAGGTCTTCGTCCAGCGGTTTGACGAAACGCAGGTTGATCAGCGTGGCATCCAGTTGTTCGGCGATGTGTTCACAGAACGGCACCATCGAGCCCACTGCGATGATGGCCAGGCCGCTGCGGCCCTCGCGCCGCGACTGCGCTTTGCCGATCGGCAGGGCGCGCATCGTGGACTCGATCGCCACTCCAGGGCCTTGGCCGCGCGGGTAACGAACCGCGGCTGGCCGCTCGCTCTGCACCGCTGTGAACAACATCTGACGGCATTCGTTCTCGTCGGCCGGCGCCATCACGATCAGATTCGGAATGCAGCGCAGATAGGACAGATCGTAACTGCCCTGGTGCGTGGCACCGTCGCCGCCCACCAGGCCGGCACGGTCGATGGCGAAGGTCACCGGCAGGTTCTGCAGCGCCACGTCGTGGATCAGCTGGTCGTAGGCGCGTTGCAGGAAGGTCGAATAGATCGCGACCACCGGATGCAGGCCTTCGCATGCCATGCCGGCGCCGAGCGTGACTGCGTGCTGTTCGGCGATGGCTACGTCGAAATAGCGATTGGCGAAGCGCTTGGAAAATTCCACCAGGCCGGAGCCTTCACGCATCGCAGGCGTGATGCCGACGACGCGCGAGTCCAGTGCCGCCATGTCGCACAGCCAGTCGCCGAAAATCTGCGAATAGCTCGGGCCGCTGGCCTTCTCTTTGAAGATGACGCCGCTCTTGGCATCGAAGGGGCCGGGACCGTGCCACTTGATCGGATCGGCCTCGGCCGGCGCATAACCCTTGCCCTTGCGGGTGACGACGTGCAGGAACTGTGGTCCTTTCAGGTCGCGCACGTTCTTCAATGTCGCGACCAGCGCGCCCACGTCGTGACCGTCGATCGGACCGATGTAGTTGAAGCCCATCTCTTCGAAGATCGTGCCGGGCAGCACCATGCCCTTCATGTGCTCTTCGGAGCGGCGCGCCAGCTCCCACACTGTGGGCATTCGCTTCAGCACTTTCTTGCTGCCGGCGCGCAGCGTTGCGTACAGCTTTCCGGACAGCACGCGCGCGAAGTAGTTGGAGAACGCGCCGACGTTCTCCGAGATCGACATGTCGTTGTCGTTGAGGACCACCAGCATGCCCACATCGAGGCTGCCGGCGTGATTCAACGCCTCGAATGCCATGCCGCCGCTGAGTGCGCCGTCGCCGATGATCGAGACTACGCGTCGCTTGTGACCGGTGCGCGCGGAGGCGATGGCCATGCCCAGCGCGGCGCTGATCGAGGTGCTCGAATGGCCGACGCCGAAAGTGTCGTATTCGCTTTCGCTGCGCGTGGGAAACGGAGCCAGGCCGTCTTTCAGCTTGATGGTGTGCAGGCGGTCGCGCCGGCCTGTCAGCACCTTGTGCGGATAGGCCTGATGGCCGACGTCCCAGACCAGCCGGTCGGTGGGCGTATCGAAGACGTAGTGCAGGGCGACCGTCAGCTCCACCGTGCCCAGGCCCGCGGCGAAGTGACCGCCCATCTGGCTGACCGTGTCGATCAGATATTGCCGCAGCTCGGTGGCCACGTCGTTGAGCTGCGTTGCGGGCAGGGCACGCAGATCGGCCGGCGAATCGAGCCGAGACAGCAGCGGATAGGCGGACGTGGTCATGATGTTGCAGTGTACCGCAATCGGTTTCAGTGCCGTCTCAGTACCAACCAGTCTGACAGCGATGCCAGCGGCGCCGCGGCTGCGCCCAAAGTCCGCAGTGCATCGAGCGCGCTGGCGTGCAGCTCTTGCATGCGCCGCCTCGATGCTTCGACGCCAATCACGGCGGGATAGGTGGGCTTGTCGTTCGCCTTGTCGGCGCCGGTCGCCTTGCCCAGCAACTGCGCGTCGCCTTCCACGTCGAGCAGATCGTCCTGGATCTGGAACGCCAGGCCGATGTCGACGGCGTAGCGGTCCAGCGCCTGATGGATGCGGGGATCGAGATCTTCGCGGCAACGCGCGGCCATCAGCACACTGGCGCGGATCAGGGCGCCGGTCTTGCGGGCGTGCATCTCATCTATTTCGGCGGCGGACAGCGTGCGGCCCTGGGCCGCCAGGTCGATCGCCTGTCCACCGGCCATGCCGGCGGTGCCGCTGCCTGCGGCCAGCAGCTCGACCAGGCGCAGCCGGACTGAGGGATCGCGCGGCAGGCCCGTGCCGGTGGCCAGAACCTGGAATGCCAGCACCTGCAGCGAATCGCCGACCAGGATGGCGGTGGCCTCATCGTAGGCCTTGTGGCAGGTTGGTCGGCCGCGCCGCAGATCGTCGTTGTCCATGGCGGGCAGGTCATCGTGGACCAGCGAGTAGGCGTGGATGAACTCCACGGCGCAAGCCGCGCCATCCACCATCGATTCGTCCAGACCCAGCGATCGAGCCGTCGCGTACACCAGCGCCGGGCGCACACGCTTGCCGCCATTCAATACGCTATATCGCAAAGCCTGGTGCAGTCGGACCGGATGGGCTTCGGCGGGCGGCAACCGTGCTGCAAGCTCCACTTCCACTCGCGTCTGCCAACCCTGCAGCAGGGTGGCGAAGCCGGATTCCTTGGGCGCGTTCACGATCTGGCGTTCAGCCTGCATCGTCGTCGGACTCGAACGGCCCCGGCTCGTAGCCGGCGGCCGGATCGGAGGCCGGCTGGCCGGAGCGGCGCAGCAGGATCTCCACTTTCTGTTCTGCTTGCTTGAGCGCCGTCTGGCAGGCGCGCGTCAGCTGCACGCCGCGCTCGAAGTGCTTCAGCGAATCGTCCAGCGACAGATCGCCCTGCTCGAGTTTTTCGACGATGGCCTCGAGCTCGGCCAGGGAGGTTTCGAAATCGGGCGCGGGCGAGTCGGCCGCGCCGGGGGCGTTTTTACTGGTCACGTTGCAGATTCAGAGTGCGATATGAAGGGCAGGGGTGCCGCGGGCGGCGGCAAGATTGCACGCCGCTCCGAAGCCGGTCAATCGGGCCTGCGGCCGGCACAGGCTCGCGGCTGACACAGGCCTGCGGCCGGCACGAGTCTGCAGCGGGCACAAGGCTCATGGCCGCCGGCACAAGCCGTGCGACCGCCACAAGGCTTGCGGCCCGGAACCGGCGCGCAGCGCGTACTTCTTTCAGGCCTTGTGCCTGTCGCAGATACACCTTCGTCACGCCCAGTGCCGCCCGCGGGCCCGTTGACTTGAGCGAAGCAAAGGGACTAGATTGGCCGAAGTTAGACTCTGTCTAATGTTCCATCAGCGAGGATGTGTAGCATGAAGAACCTCAAGGGCAGCAGCACCGAAAAGAACCTGAAGGACGCGTTTTCGGGCGAGTCCCAGGCGAACCGCCGTTACCTGTATTTCGCAGCCAAGGCCGACGTGGAAGGCTTCAACGACGTGGCCGCGGTGTTCCGCTCGACCGCCGAAGGCGAGACCGGTCATGCGCACGGCCACCTCGAATACCTGGAAGCCGTGGGCGATCCGGCCACGGGCCTGCCGATCGGCGAGACTTCGGCCAACCTGAAGGCCGCCATCGCCGGCGAGACGCACGAATACACCGACATGTATCCGGGCATGGCGAAGCAGGCGCGCGACGAAGGCTTCGATGAGATCGCCGACTGGTTCGAGACGCTGGCCAAGGCCGAGCGCTCGCACGCCAATCGCTTCCAGAAGGCGCTGGACACGCTTTAATCAAGTGGACCGCGCCGCAGAAGTTGCGGCCGTGCGTTCGATGAGACGGCCGTCGGAAGCATTTCCGGCGGCCGGATTTGCCAGCAAGAGCGCGGCGCGCAGCCGCGCATAGCCAGCAAGGGCCGCTCGTGTCAGAAAAAATGCCCGCCTCGGCGCGTGAAGGCAGTCTCGAAGCACCCACCCGCCACCCCATCGCCTGGAAGGATCCCGAGTACCTGAACCGCGATTCGCTGTTCAAGGAGCTCGACCGGGTGTTCGACATCTGTCACGGCTGTCGCCGCTGCTTCAGCCTGTGCAATTCGTTCCCGACGCTGTTCGACGCCATCGACGAGTCCGCCAGCGGCGAACTCGACAGCGTGGACAAGAAGGTCTACTGGGACGTGGTCGACCACTGCTATCTCTGCGACATGTGCTACATGTCGAAGTGTCCGTATGTGCCGCCGCATCCCTGGAACGTCGACTTTCCGCACCTGATGCTGCGGGCCAAGGCGTACAAGTTCAACGACAAGGACAGCGACCGACCGGTCCGCGTGCGCGACAAGATCCTCAGCTCCACCGATCTGGTCGGCAATCTCGCCGGCATCCCGGTGGTGGCGCAGGTCGTCAACGCCGTCAACAAGACCGATACCGGCCGCGCCATGCTGGACAAGGTGCTGGGCGTGCACCCGCAGGCACCGATCCCCGAATATCACAGCCGGACCTACCGCAAGCGTCACAACGCCAGGGCGCACCCGACGCTCGACGCCAAGCCCGCCGGCGACACCCGCGGCCGCGTGGTGCTGTTCACTACCTGCTACGGCAACCGCAACGAGCCGGACGTGAATGAGGATCTGGCCGCGGTGTTCGAGCACAACGGCATCGCCGTGACCCTGCTGCGCCAGGAAAACTGCTGCGGCATGCCCAAGCTGGAACTCGGCGACCTGGCATCGATTGAGAAACTGAAGGCCGGCAACATTCCGCTTCTGGCGGCCAAGGTGGACCAGGGCTGGGACATCGTGACGGCGATTCCTTCCTGCACGCTGATGTTCAAGCAGGAGCTGCCGCTGATGTTTCCGGACGATGCGCAGGTGAAGAAAGTGCAGCAGGCCATGTTCGATCCATTCGAATACCTGTGGGCGCGCTACAAGGCGGGCCTGCTGCGCACGGATTTCGCGGCGAAGATCGGCAAGGTGAGCTACCACGTGCCGTGCCATCTGCGCGTGCAGAACCTGGGCCTGAAGACGCGCGACGTGTTGATGCTGGTGCCCGAGACCCAGGTCGAAGCGATCGAGCGCTGTTCCGGCCACAACGGCACCTACGGTGTCAAACGCGAGTTTCGCGACATCTCGATGAAGATCGGCCGTCCGGTGATCCGGCGCGTGGCGGATTCAGGCGCCGATCATTACGCCAGCGACTGTCCGATGGCGGGCCACCAGATCGAGTCCGGCCTGGAAACGCCCAAGGAGCCCACCCATCCGATGAAGCTGCTGCGCCTGGCCTACGGAATCTGACCCATGAAAGCGACCCAACTGTCCCGTGCCGATCTGATGAGCCTCGAGCAGTACTCGGCGGCCCGCAAGGAATTCCGCGCCCGCGTGCTGGAGCACAAGAAGAACCGCGTGGTGACGGTCGGCCCGAATGCCAGCTGGGGCTTCGAGGATCGCCTGACCATTCAGTACCAGGTGCAGGAGATGCTGCGAGTGGAGCGCATCTTCGAAGCCGCCGGCATCGAGGACGAGTTGGCGGCGTACAACCCGCTGGTTCCCGATGGCAGCAACTGGAAGGTCACGTTCCTGCTCGAGTATCCGGACGTCGACGAGCGGCGCCTGCGGCTGGCGGGCCTGAAGGGCGTGGAAGATCGTTGCTGGGTCGAAGTCACGGGCTTCGAACGGGTTTTCGCCATCGCCGACGAAGATCTCGAGCGCGAGAACGACGAAAAAACCTCCGCAGTGCATTTCCTGCGCTTCGAGCTGACGCCGCCGATGGCTGCCGCGGCCAAGGCCGGTGCCGCCATCGCGATCGGCATCGATCACGACCAGTACCGGCACGAAGTGCGGCCGTTGCCGCCGTCGGTGCGGGATTCGCTGGTCGCCGATCTCGCATAAATCCTCATCGAGCGCTGCGTCACTTACTACGCCTGCAAGCCGTTGGCTGCGCACAGGCACGGTGAGCGATGCTAAGATTCGCGCGCCTCGCGTGGGCCTGCGGAGATTTCTTCCTTGTCATTCCCGCGTAAGCGGGAGTCCATCCTGGCTGACGGATGGATTCCCGCCTGCGCGGGAATGACGGAAAACAGCCGCTCCCGGCGCGCATTCCTCAACCAAGATCATCTCTCGGTAATCTTCACTAGATGGCCCAGTCGTATACCGCCTCCGACATCGAAGTCCTCAGCGGCCTGGATCCGGTGCGCCGCCGTCCCGGCATGTACACGGATACCAGCCGGCCCAATCACCTCGCTCACGAGGTCGTCGACAACTCCGTCGACGAAGCGCTGGCCGGACACGCCAAGCGCGTCGACGTCACGGTGTTCAAGGACGGCTCGCTGCAGGTGGCCGACGACGGCCGCGGCATGCCGGTCGACATCCATCCCAAGGAGAAGGTGAGCGGCGTCGAGCTGATCCTGACGCGGCTGCACGCCGGCGGCAAATTCTCGGACAAGAGCTACCAGTTCTCCGGCGGTCTGCACGGCGTCGGCGTGTCTGTGGTCAACGCGCTGTCGAAGAACCTGGAGTGCTGGGTCAAGCGCGGCGGCAAGGAATACAACATCGGCTTCAAGGATGGAAAAGTCCGGAGCCGACTGCAGGTGGTCGACCAGGTCGGCAAGAACAACACCGGCACCACGGTGCGCTTCTGGCCCGATCCGCAATTCTTCGAGACCGTCACGTTCTCGGTGTCCAAGCTCAAGCACCTGTTGCGCGCCAAGGCGGTGCTGTGTCCGGGCCTGCGGGTCACGCTCGAAGTCGAAGCGACCGGCGAGAAGGAAGAGTGGCTCTACACCGGCGGCGTCAACGAATACCTGCGCGAAGCGCTGGGGCAGGGCGAGTGGCTGCCGCCGGAAATGTTCGCCGGCAGCATCAAGGGTGAACAGGAAGCCGCCGAGTGGGCAGTGGCATGGCGCATCGATGACGGCACGCGGGTCGAGGAGAGCTACGTCAACCTGATTCCGACCGCGCAGGGCGGCACGCACGTCAATGGTCTGCGGCTCGGTCTCACCGATGCCATCCGCGAGTTCTGCGAGTTCCGCAGCCTGCTGCCGAAGGGTCTCAAGCTCGCGCCCGAGGACATCTGGGACGGCGTCAGCTACGTGCTGTCGACCAAGATGAAGGAGCCGCAGTTCGCAGGTCAGACCAAGGAGCGTCTGTCATCGCGCGAATCCGCCGCATTCGTTTCCGGCGTCGTCAAAGATCAGTTCGGACTCTGGCTCAACCAGCACCCGGAATCCGGCGAGAAGATTGCGCAGCTCGCCATCGCAGGCGCGCAGGCGCGACTCAAGGCTTCGAAGCTGGTCACGCGCAAGCGCATCGCCAGCGGCCCGGCGCTGCCTGGCAAGCTGGCCGACTGCACTGCGCAGGATCCGGAGCGTTCCGAGTTGTTCCTGGTCGAAGGCGACTCGGCCGGTGGCTCTGCCAAACAGGCACGTGATCGTGAGTTCCAGGCGGTGATGCCGTTGCGCGGCAAGATCCTCAACACCTGGGAAGTCGATGCCGGTCAGGTCCTGCAGTCGCAGGAAGTCCATCACATCGCCATCGCGCTCGGCGTCGATCCTGGCTCGGACAAGCTCGACAATCTGCGCTATCACAAAGTCTGCATCCTCGCGGACGCCGACTCTGACGGCCTGCACATCGCAACACTGCTGTGCGCACTGTTCCTGCGGCATTTCCGGCCGCTGGTGCTTGCAGGGCACGTCTACGTCGCCATGCCGCCGTTGTATCGCGTCGACGTGGGTAAACAGGTTTACTACGCGCTCGACGACGCCGAGCGCGCCGGCATCCTTGACCGTATTGCCGCCGAGAACCCTCGCGCGAAGCCGACGGTCACGCGGTTCAAAGGTCTCGGTGAGATGAACGCGTTGCAGCTGCGTGAAACTACCATGGCGCCGGAGACGCGCCGGCTGGTGCA
>DATMEZ010000136.1:0-14688 GCA_035556415.1 Povalibacter sp. | reverse complement strand
TCGTCGACGGCCATATCCATCTCGACAAGAGCTTCGTCGGCGATCGCTGGCGACCACACGTTCCCGCCGACAGCCTGCGCGCAAGGCTCGCAGCCGAGAAGCCCCTTCTGAGCGAGGCGCTCCCCATCACCGAGCGCGCCGACGCCCTGATTGCCCAGGCACACGCCTTCGGCACGATCGCAATGCGCAGCCATGTGGATGTCGACGCGACCACGGGACTGACAAATCTGCACGCAGTGATGGCGATGCTGATCGGCTACCGCTGCGGCTTCCACACCGACGAGGAACTGAACGTCGCGCTGGAGATGGCCAGTACTGCAGCTGCGCAGGCTCTGGATCTGACGCAATACGGAATCGGTATCGGACAGGACGCAACCTTCGTGGTGCTCGATGCACCGAATGCAGCTGCCGCGGTAGCAGCGCCGCCGCAGGAGCGGATTGTGGTGCAGCATGGCGAGTTCGTGCGCCACTGCGGGCTGTCCCCGCTGCGCAAGCTCCTTGCCCACTGACCGGCAGGAACGAAATGTTCAGAGCTCCGGCGATTCTCATCTCCATCCTCTTCACCGCGAGTGCCTCTGTCTTGACCACTGCCGAGCGCAACGTGAACGAACCTCAGCTGCTTGCGGCGGCCGCGAACGACGACGTCGCCACGATCACGGCGCTGTTGTCCAAGGGAACGAAGATCGATGCGCGCGACCGCAACGGTCGTACCGCTCTGCTCATCGCGACGCACGGCAACAAGGTCAATGCTGCCCGGGCACTGATCGAGGCTGGCGCCGATGTCAACGCGAAGGACACCATCAACGACAGTCCGTACCTGTTTGCCGGCGCACGTGGGCACCTGGAGATCCTGAAGATGACGCTCCAGCACGGCGCCGATCTCAAGAGCACCAATCGTTATGGCGGCACCGCGCTCATTCCCGCTGCGGAGCGCGGTCACGTCGAGGCCGTGCGCGTGTTGATCGCAGCAGGCGTCGACGTCGATCACGTCAACAACCTCGGCTGGACCGCGCTGCTCGAGGCCATCATCCTGGGCGGCAATGGAGGCACTCGACACACGCAGGTCGTGCGCCTGCTGGTGGATGCCGGGGCTGACGTGAATCTTGCTGACCGGGAAGGCGTCACCCCGCTCCAGCATGCTCGCCAACGCGGCTTCTCGCAGATCGAGAAGATCCTTCTTTCAGCGGGCGCTCGCTCGAAGGAATCAATCCGATAGCCGGCTCAGCGCCTGCGCTTCGATCGCTTGGATCCATGCGCTCTTGCAATCCGAGTACGCATGCGAATCCTCGGGATGCAGGCTCGCGCAATGATGCTTCTGTCGATCGTAGGCCTGAGCGACGTCGGGCCGCTGCCTGAGATAGTCGCGGAATGCGACATGGCGTCGGATCTCGGTGGAGCCCTGCTCGTAGCAATGCAACTGCACCAGGCGACGCCCGCTGCCGGGATCCGACCGGGTGCAATAGCGCCGGCCGGGAAGGCCCAGCTCGCCCCACCATTCGTAGCCCAGCGAGTTGAATACGCTCCGGCATAGATCCAGCTCGCCGAGGCTGCGCACGACCGGCAGCAGATCGAGGACGGGCTTGGCCGAGATCCCGGCGATCGCCGTGGATCCCACATGATGAACCACGACGATGGACGGCACCGCCTGCCGCAGGCGCTGGCCCTCTTCCGCGGCCAGCTCGGCCCAGCGCGGATCATGCGACAGCAGTTCGACTCGGATCGGCGGGGGCATGGGCGTCAACGGCTCCGACGGGCGGTGGGATGTCTGTGCTGATGAAGCGGCGCCAGACACATATACTCCGGATCGCTCAAATACGATGTTCTGCGACGCGAGCGCGCCCATGCTACTCAAATGCGCCGCACGATAGCGACTGCCTGCTGCGTGCGGACTGCCGAGGCCACCCATGATCGTTCACCTCCTGGACGGCACTTACGAGCTGTTCCGCCACTTCTACGGCCTGCGCCGCTTCAACAAGGGCAATGACCGGCCGTTCGGCGCCGTGGTCGGCGTGCTGAACACCGTGCTGGAAATGATCGAGGGCGGCGCCACGCACATCGGCGTCGCAACCGACCACGTGATCGAATCCTTCCGCAATCAGCTGTGGACGGGCTACAAGACCGGCGACGGCATCGAACCGGCATTGCAGGCGCAGTTCCATCCGCTGGAGAAGGCGCTCGCGGCCATGGGCGTCGTCGTGTGGCCCATGATCGAGCTGGAGGCCGACGATGCGCTTGCCTGTGCGGCACGGATCGCTGAGGACGATGAACGCGTTCAGCAAGTCTGCATCTGGACACCGGACAAGGACCTGGCGCAATGCGTGCGCGGCGATCGTGTGGTGCAGGTCGACCGCAAGGCCAAGAAGATTCGCGACGCCGCGGGCGTTCGCGAGAAGTTCGGCGTGGAGCCGGCGTTGATCCCCGACTTTCTTGCGCTGGTCGGCGACTCCGCGGACGGGTATCCAGGCCTGGCCGGCATCGGCAAGACCGGTGCCGCGCGCCTGCTCAACCGCCACGGCGCGATCGAGCAGTTCCCTCCGGAAGTGCTGGGCGAGCGTCGCGAGCTGGCGCTGCTGTTCAAGAAACTGGCGACACTGAGAACCGATGCGCAGCTCTTCGGCAACGTAGACGAATTGCGGTGGCGCGGACCGCCCGATGGATTTGCTGCGTATGCTGCGCAGCTGGATGATGCCCGACTGCTGGCTCGCTGTCTCAAGGCTCCCGTGGCCGTACCCTGACACACAGCGTAACCACAGGACCCGCACTTGCGCACAACCGCGCTCGAACCAGGCACTGCAATGACCCATGACCAAGAAGCCCACTGACAAACGGGAGATCCTGATTCCCGCCTCGGTGCGCATCGCCAGGGAGAAGGCGGCGGCGAAGTTGCAGGCCATGCGCGACCGCAAGGCGACGCAAGCGAAACTCAAAGCCGCGCGTCAGGAGCGTGAGATCACGAAAGCAGTGCTTCGCATCGTGCGGGCGTTGGATCGCAAGGCGGCGCTGCGTGAGCGCGAAGCTGCGGAGCTGGACCGGAAAGCACAGCGCCTCGCCTTTGAGCTCGCGCGCAAAGACCGGATCGAGGAGCAGCGGCTGATGCAGCGGGCGCAGCGTGAGATGCGCAGGCAGCAGCGCAAGGAAGCATCACGTAAAAGCAAAGCGCCGGCCCACAAGAGCCGCGGCAAGCCCGGCTGACGACGGGTCGGGATCGCACGGCAACATGCAGCGTCAGGAACAGGCCGGGACGCTCGACTCGGCATCCGCCTTCACGCAGAATCCCGGCATCGCATCCAGTGCACTTCTCCTCGCTCGGGAGCCAGACCATGCAGATCGCAGACGTTCTTCAGCAGATGGGCGGAATCCAGTCGATGGCGCGCGAGCTCGGCGTCAGCGAGTCGCAGGCGGCCAGCGCCAGCGCCGCGTTGATCCCGGCGATCCTCGGCGGCTTCAAGAAACAGGCGCAGACACAATCGACGGGACTCGACGGCCTGGGCGGCGTGCTGGCACAGCTCGGCGGCGGCGGACTGCTGGAAGAGGTGCTCGCGGCGCAGCCGACCAACGTGAACCGGGGCAACGATGTGCTCGACCAGATTTTCGGCTCCAAGGACGTGAGTCGGGCCGTGGCCCAGAATGCCGCCACGCAGACCGGCCTCGATCCGTCCCTGCTCAGGAAGATGCTGCCCATGCTCGCCATGCTGGTTGGAGGCCTGATCAGCAAACAAGGCGGCGGCGGCGCGGCACCGCAGGCAGGCGCTGCCGGAGGACTGGCCGGGATGCTGGGCGGCTTGCTGGGTGGCGGCGGATCTGCAGCTCCCGGCCGCGGAGCGGGCCTCGCCTCGATGCTCGACCTGGACGGCAACGGCAACCCGCTCGACGACATCCTGCGGACGCTGTCGCGCTGAGAGCCAGGGAATCGGCGGCTATCGAGCCGGAGGTGCCGCCGGCGCATCCAGCACGCTCAGCGGCAGGCGCAACTCGATCACCAATCCCTGCGGCGTCCACTGGCGCGACAGCGTGCCGCGCAGCTGCACTTCGACCAGAGCGCTCAGCAGCTTGGTACCGAACCCCTTGCGTTCGGGTGAGCCGGTGCTGTCGCACGCACCGATTTCCGCCCAGGTGATGCGCAGCCACTCGTCCTGACGTTCGCAGCTGACGTGCACTCCACCTTGCGCCGCCCGCAGCCCACCATATTTGCTGGCATTCGTTGCAAGCTCGTGGAAGATGAGCGCCAGAGGAACGATCGCCCTTTCGTCGATCCGCGTATCGTCGCCGCTGATCAAGATCCGTTTGTCTGCATCGTTCTCGTAGGGTTCGAGCAAGGTGCGGATCAGATCGCGCAAAGAGTCCGCCGGAGCGATTGGGCCATAAACGCCGATGAGGCTGTGAGCCCGATGCAAGGCAGCCAGCCGCTGGCGCAGCTTGCCGGCAAACACCGTCCCGCCCGGATCGTTGCGCACGGAAAGACCGACCAGCCCATCCACCAGCGCGAACAGGTTGCGGATCCGGTGATCCAGCTCGCGGGCGACCAGCTCACGATTGATCTGAAGCAACTTGGCGTCGTGGACGTCGGTCGCCGCGCCGAACCAGCGCGTTACCTGCCCCTCGTCGTCCACCAGCGGCAGCGCAACCATGTGCAGCCAGCGGTACTCGCCGGAGTGGTGACGATAACGAGCTTCGACTTCCAGGCGCTGCCCCGTCGCCAGGGAATCCTGCCAGGCTCGGACCGCTCGCGTACGATCATCGGGATGCAGCAGGTCCGGCCACAGCGCAGCATCGGCAGGCTCGACCGCAAGACCTGCGAACTCACGCCAGCGCTTGTTGCGATAGTCGATCGTTCCATCGGACAGCGTACTGAAAATGTTCTGCGGCAACATGTCAGCCAGCGTCTTGAAGCGCAGCTCGCTTTCAGCGAGCGCCTGTGTCGCCTGGATCTGCTCGGTGACGTCCATCACGGCGCCGACTGCGCGATTGGGCGAACCGTAGCCCGCGGCAATGACGCAGGCCGCGGAGTTCAGCCAACGTATCTCGCCATCGGGCCGGACGATCCTGAAGGTGATTCGATAGCCCCGCTTGTTCGCAATGAGCTGTGCCAGAGTCGCGCGCACTTCCGTCGCCCGCGCCACGTCATCGGGATGGATATGGGGCTTGAAGTCCTCGATCGACTTCACGGGGTTGGCCGGGTCGAGCCCGACGATCTCATGCCATCTTGCGTCACAGTGCAGGATGTCGGCGTCGATGTTGTAGTCCCACACGCCCGAGCCGCTGGCCGCGGTGGCCAGAATCAACCGCTCCCGTTCGGCGTAGAGACTGGCATCCATCTGCCAGCGCTGCGCATCCGCCATGATTCGCGCCAGGTTGTCTTCGGTGTTGTCGCGGAACTGCTCGAGCAACTTCCTCTGCGCATCGGAGAACGTCCTGGGCGCATGGTCGAGAACTTCGATGATGCCGAACGCTGCTCCGTCAGGCCATGCAATGGGGAAACCCAGATAGGACGTAAAGCCGGGCGCGTGATCGGCACTGTTCCGCCATCGCGGGTCCATCGACACGTCAGGCACTTCGACGCCGGATCGTTCGCTCAGCACGCCGGCATGGAACCAGCCCAGCATCTGCTGCACGGATTGCTGGCTGGCAGCGATTCGATCGCCTGGCGAGCCGTGGCGAACGAGGATCTCCAGTCTTCCGCCCGATGGCGTCAACTGCAGGATGCGGCCGGCGCTGACCTCCAGAATCGCCGTTGCCGTCCCTAGCATGCTCCGCCATCGTTCCAGCACATAGGCAGGAATGACCGGACATGAAGACATTCGCGCTAACTTCCCCCTTCGACAGAACTGCGTCAGCCCGATGAAACGCATTGAGGCCGGAAAGCGTTGCGTTCGCCAGACTATAAAATCACTGGCGGCGCAGTCGCTCGGCACGACGAACCCAGAGTAGTGTCATTGCTGCGAGCGTTGGCGTCGTATTTTTCACGATGCTGTCGCCGTCATGCGAATCGCCATGATGGCGAAACGATAAAGATCGTTATCTCACCGTTGAGCAGCGAAACCTGCGCGATGTAGACGCGCAGAAACGTGTCGCCGCCACCTGGAACTGCCATCGGCGCGGAGCAGGAGCGACCCAGGTGCTCGAGGTGTGCGGCAGGAGTCCGGACGGTCAGGATCGTGCCGCGACGAGAGACGGCCACGCCGCCAGAGCCGCTCGGGCAATTCCTTCGAGCGTCGCCCGATCCGCGCCGTCGCGCGCCTGGATCGACATTCCCTGCTGCACGGTAACGTAGAAGCGGGCCACCGTATCGACGTCGACGCTCGCAGCAATCTCTCCGGCTGCTACGGCTTGCGACAAGCGGCGGGCGAGATCCTGGGTATTGCGTTCGCGTTTCGCCGTCAGCTCGGCCCTCACCGCCTCGCTCGCTTGTGTCTCATGCAACGCCGAGAGCACGACCAGGCAGCCGCTGGGCTTGTCGGGCCGGCTGAACAGCCGCGCCGTCGCCATCAGAAAACCTTCGAGCGCCGCATATGCCGTGTCCGCCTGCGTGATCGCGGCCCAGATGTCCGAGCCATCCGTCGCAACGTAGAGCCCCACCGCTTCGCGGAAGAGCGCGTCCTTCGAACCGAAGGCGGCATAAAGGCTGGGCGAAGCAATCCCCATTGCCGTGGTCAGATCGGCCATCGACGCGCCTTCGAAGCCCTTCGCCCAAAACACTTCCATGGCGCGGGCCAGCGCCTTCTCTCTGTCAAACGCCCTGGGGCGACCACGACCCACCGTTACGCACCTCATTTCTGTGTCGTTCGTTATACATTTCGCTTGACACCGATTGCAAGGCGCTCTTATTTTTGTGTCGGTCATTACACAAATGGAGCCCACCATGTCCTTGCTTGCAGGAAAACGCGCTTTCGTTACCGGCGCCAGCCGGGGAATCGGCGCCGCCGTCGCCCGCCGCCTCGCGGCCGAGGGCGCTGCGGTCGCTATCGGTTATGAGCGTTCGGTCGATAGGGCGCGGGCGCTGGCAGGCGAGATCGAGACAGCCGGCGGCCGCGCCGTTGCAATCCAGATGGATGCAGCCAACCCAAGCTCGATCAAGGAGGCGGTCGATCGCGCCGCCGCCGAGTTGGGCGGTCTGGACATCCTGGTCAACAACGCCGGCATCTGGCGGACGGCCCCGGTGGACCAGCTCACGCTCGCCGACGTCGACACGGCGCTGGCGGTCAACGTGCGCGCGGTCATTCTGGCGACACAAGCAGCCCTTGCGCATATGTCTGAGGGCGGCCGCATCATCTCGATCGGCAGCAACCTCGCCGAACGCGTTCCCGAAGCCGGGATGGGACTCTACGCGGCCACCAAGTCGGCGCTGATCGGCTGGACCAAGGGACTGGCGCGCGACCTGGGGCCGCGCGGCATCACCGCCAACCTGGTGCATCCCGGCTCTACCGACACCGACATGAACCCGTCCGATGGTCCTCATGCCGAAGCGCAACGGCAGCGAATGGCGATCAAGAAGTATGGCCGAGCCGAGGACGTGGCCGCGCTGGTCGCATTCGTCGCAGGCGACGCGGCGCGCTCGATCAACGGCGTCGGTCTCACGATCGACGGCGGGGCGAACGCTTGAGCCTCGCCGGCGCCCGCTCCGAAACTGTCCTGAATCGCGCTCTGCTGCTCCTGGCGCCGGCGATCACGATCATCGTCGCTACGGAGTTCATCGTCGTGGGGCTGCTGCCGCTGATATCGCAGGACATGCAGGTTCCGCTCGCCAAGGCCGGCCAGTTGACGGGGTGGTGGGCATTCTCGGCTGCGGTCGCCGGCCCCCTCGTCACATTGGCGACGAGTCGCCTCGCGCTCAAGCCGCTGCTGATCGGGACGCTCCTGTCGTTCGCGGTCGGCAACGCGCTGATGGCTTTCGTGTCGGACTTCACGATCCTGCTGGTTACGCGGATCGTTCAGGGCGCGCTCCTGCCAGCGTTCATCGGCGTCGGTGCTGCCATCGTGACCCGACTTGCGAAGCCGGACGAGCAAGGCAAAGGGCTCGCGCGCGCCAATATCGGCTTCGTGCTGGGCGTGCTGCTCGCGCTTCCTGCCGGAGTCGTACTGGCCCAAGGCGGGGACTGGCGCCTGCCCTTCCTCGTCCTTGCTGTCCTGTCGTTGCTGACCGCGGCACTCATCGGGCTGTTCTTTCCATTGCTGCCCCATGGGAAGGCGCCCGACATCGCCGGGCAGCTCAATTTGCTGCGGTGCCTGCCCTTCCTCGCGAATCTCGCCTTGTCCGTCATCCTGTTCGCGGCGATGTTCTCCGTCTACACCTATCTGGGAGCATGGATCCAGGAGGGCCTTGGTCTCTCCTTCGAGTTCGTGGCGCTGATTCTGCTGCTGCTGGGCGTCGCCGGGCTCGTCGGCAACTCGATAGCCGGGCGGATCGCGGACGACGCGCCGATGCGCGCGACCGTCGTCAGCATTCTGATCCTGATCGGATCGATCAACCTCGCCGCCCTGGCGCACCAGTCCATCCTGCTGGCCACCGTCCCGCTCGCCCTTTGGGGCATGAGTCACACGACGTCGGTCACGCTAAGCCAGGTACGGGTGACACTGGCCGGGAGAACCGCGCCAGCTTTCGCGATGACGATGAACATCTCGGCCGCGAATCTCGGGATCGCGACAGGAGCCTTCGGCGGCGGATGGGTCATCGACAATCAGGGCGTCAACGCAATCGGCATCGCCCCCGTCGGGTTTGCGATCATCGCCCTGCTGCTCGCCCCGCTCATTGCCCGAAGCGCCGGATAGGCGGGCAGCTGACTTGGGGCAGGAAATGCAAGCCTGCATGCGAGCCGGCGTGAACAGGACATCGCGCCGCTGCCACGATCAGGAAATGGCACAACAGCTGCTCGATGAGCCGAACGATCTCGGGTCTTAGGTCTTCGGCCGATACAGCGTCGGCGGCGGTGGCGCCAATCGCGGCGAACCGGACTGCACCCACGCGTCATAGCGCATACGCAGCGTGCGCACCGGATTGGCGCTTTCGCCACGCTTGATGTCGTTGTCCATCACGCTGATGTACGCGAAGTACTTGCCATCGTTGTGAGTGACGCCCTGCTCGTCGTCCTTCTCGGCGATGGCAATGTAGGAGACGTGCGCCGTCTTGTTGTCGCAGGGAACGAATTCCAGCGGGCTCGATCCGCAATTGCAGCGGTGATCTCCTCCGTTGGCGTCCGCCGCTTCCATCGCCGCCATCACGCGATCGGCCAGCGTGCCAGTGGCGCGGGTGAATGCGAGCGCAGCCAGATACACCACCTGATCGCCAAGCAGCGTGTTGCCCTGGACCTGATAGTAGATGTCGGGACCCACCTGGCCGCCGAAGTACAACGACGAGCGCGAGTTGCCGGTGCCGTTGAATCCGGCGCGGTTGTTGCTCGCGGTAATGCCCTTGTCGTTGGGCATGGACACGATACCGAACTGTCGCCGCTCGATGTTCGGATCCTTCTTGAGCAGTTCGATGATATCGGCCGGCGGCGTGCCCTTCTTCAGTTCCTGGTAGACCAGCATCTGGTTCTCGTGCGTGTTGTCAGCACCCGCCTGGCAGGCCGCCACACCCACGCCGGGCACGATCACCGCCTGCAGATCCATCAAGTCACGCGCAGCGCTGGGCTCGCGCTTCGCGAATGCCTCTTGCCGAACGCAGGTGGCCGACGCGATCACCACCTGACCGCTACGTGCATCGAGCGCGATCACCGACCACGTCGCCCACGCAGGCGTCGAGCCCGCGAACAGAACGAACGCCAACGCAAGGTGTTTCATCATCGAGTCGTCCCCCTTTCTTTTTCTTCGGCCGAGCATATCAATGCATGACGGCCAATGGCAGCGCATCAGGGAATCGCTTTGGCTGGGCAGGCTCAGATCGAGTTCAAAAACCCACCATCGACCGCAATCGCCTGGCCCGTGATGTATGACGCGCGATCGGATGCGAGGAACGCCGCCAGCGCTGCGAACTCCTCAGGACGGCCAATTCGACCGGCGGGGATCCTGGGCCCCATGGTGGCGTCGTCCACGCCCAACTCCGTCAGGCGCTCGGTCGCCGTGTACCCGGGCAGCAGCGCGTTCATCGTAATCCCGTCTTTCGCTACGTCGCGGCTGACCGAGTTGATCAGGCCGAGCAATCCTGCTCGCAAGCTGTTCGAGATCACCAGGCCCGGCTGCGGCTCGCGCGCAGAGATCGAGGTGATCGCAAGAATACGGCCCCATTTTCGTTCGCGCATGTGAGGCAACACCGCAAGCACGCTTTCCACCGTGCTGATCCACAAGTTGTCGAAGCCCTTTTGCCAATCGGCGGCGGACATCTTCTCGAACGTGCCGGCGGGCGGACCGCCGGTATTGGTCACGAGAATGTCGACGGGACCACCGAGTGACTTCGCAGCTTTTGCGACCAGCGCCTCGCTGTTGCCGGGAGAAGAAACATCGCCCGCAATGCCGACAGCGCCGATCTCTGCCGCCGTCGCCGCGATTCGATCCGGGTCTCGCGAAACGATGGCGACTCGAGCGCCCTCTGCAATCAACTCGCGAGCAACAGCTTTGCCCAGCCCCTTGGACGCGCCGAATACGAGCGCACGACGTCCCGCTATCTTCAGATCCATGACCAGTCTCCGGCGGGAATCAAACGCGAGGATCGGGCGCGAGCTGATCGGGCCGGCCTTCCTGAAGAATCATGCGAGCGTTCGTGGTTGCCGCGCGGCGGAACTCCGACAGGCGTTGATACTCCGGATCGTCGTACCAGGCCTCGGCAGAAGCCCGGTCTGGAAATTCCAGGATCACCATCCGTTCCGAAAACGCGGCGCCTTCCGAGGTCGTGACTTCATCGCCGCGCGTCAGAAACCGGCCACCGTATTTCGCCAGGGTCTTGGGCGTGTGGTCCGAGTACTTTCTGAAAGTGACCGGATCGTGGATCTTCATCGTGCATATCATGTAGGCGGCCATACGCTCTCCTGGAATGCCCAATGCAGTGTACTACCCCAGGCGCAGGAATTTTTCCCAAAAGCGCTGTGCTACATTGATCGACAGTCCGCTGTGTCGAGGGTCGAAATGCACGCCGACCAGGTTCGCGCCATCGTCGATCAGTACGAAGTCCACGTCAGGAATCGTAGTCGATTCCAGCTCTATCGCATCGACGGCCGCCCGGCGACGCTCGAGGATGCCTACGACATTCAAGACGAAATCGTGGCCCGTGCGCTTCGTTGCGACGACCGCGTTGCAGGGTACAAAGTCGGCCTGACCACCGAGAAGATGCAACGATTCTGCGGCGTCGCCGAGCCGATCGGAGGCCGCATTCTGCAGAGCAACGTTCGTGCGAGCGGCGCAACGATTCGGCAAGCCGATTTCCACCGGCTGGGCATCGAAAGCGAGCTGGCGCTGCGCATCGGCAAGGAAGTGCCGCTCCTTCGGGCAGATGGCAACCTCCAGGAGCTGATCGCATGCGTCGATGCCGTCGCCGCGGCATTCGAAGTCATCGACGATCGCGACGCCGACTACGCCCATCTCGAAGCGAGCTCGATCGCCGCGGAGAACAGCTGGAACATGGGCATGGTGCTCGGCGAGGCTGCAGCACCGGCCGCCTTCGGCGACTTCCGTGGTTTACCGGGACGATTGCTGGTCAACGGCGAGCAGGTGGCGACCGGGTCCAGCGACGACGTGATGAGCGGCCCGCTGGGGGTGCTGGCCTGGGTCGCTCGCTTTGCCCACCAGGCGCGAGCCCCGCTCCAACCCGGTCAGTGGATCATGACCGGCTCCGTCATCCCGACCCGATTCGCGGCGAGCGGCGAGACCTACTCGTTCCAACTCGGCCCACTGTCGCCGGTGACCGTAACGGTCGGCTGAGCCTGCACAGCACCGTGACCTCTTGATTCGGCAGATCCGTTGGCGCAGCACCCTGGACTGCGCGACTACTTTCTCGCCAAGAGCGCTGGCTCATCCAAGCGCGCCGGTTTCGCCGGCTCCGCTGCATCACGAAATCCGGCGCGCTCGATACCCGTAGTGAGCCCCATGAAGCGCTTCGGCGTACGCGGATCGCGCAGACTCGGCATACCCTGATTCCACGCGTGTAGCGTGTTCTTCACGATACCGCTCCACCATGTGACACCCGTAAGTTCGCCAGCGCACTGATATTCAGGCGCTCCTGGCAGACACTCGGGCTGCAATCGAAGGTCCCTCGAACCCCGAGCCATGGACCCTCCACGGAGTAAGCCCAGCATGGCCGTATCAGCGCGCAACCCGACCTTGGAAGCGGCTATCCGTCGCTCGGGGCGCACCGGATCGGCACTCAGCGCAGTTGCTGGATCGATGGAGCGAAGCAAGGCGCAGCACCCCCCACCGGGGACGCAAGAGCACAGCGGGGAGCCAACTGACGCCCCTGCCCTTGCAGCACTGGACACCTGGGAAGACGAGGGCGGCAGAACTGCAGCAAGCCCGCCGACACGCCGCGAGAGATTTACTGACACCTCTGGAACATGACCCGGGAGCGAGGCCGATCCATGCCGAAGCAGCAATCGACGCGAGAGGCGATCAACGACGGCGTCATTGCCGCGAGGGTGAAGGCAGCGCTGCTGGTGGATCCGCTCACCGTACCCTATGACATCCATGTCGAGACACTCGCCGGCATCGTCGAACTCAGTGGCTTCGTCGAGACAACGCTGGCGCGCGATGCGGCCTTGCAGCTTGCGCAGAAGATCGAGGGTGTCCAGCAAGTACACGACTCACTGGATATCCGCGCGACACACTGAAGACCTGAATTCCACGATCTACGCTGTAGGAACTACCAGCTGCTTCGTCTGCCGGCTTCGCGTGCCGCCCAGGATCATCTCCACTTGGTGGGCGCCACCATCATCGACCAACAGAATGCGCGATTCGCCGACAGGCAATGGAACGCCGTCGAGTGTGATATGAGCCGCATCGGGATTCGTGGCGTCGGGATTGATGACGGAGATTTCGTAGCGTGACGAGCGATACTTGAAAACCAGGTCGAATCGCTTCCATTGCTTCGGGATACAGGGCGTCAGCAGCAGGTGCTCGCCTTGCAGATGAAATCCGAGAATGCCTTCGATGCCGGCACGGTACAGCCATCCCGCCGAACCGGTGTACCACGTCCATCCGCCGCGTCCGACGTGGGGCGCTACCGAATAGACATCGGCCGCGACACAATACGGTTCCACTTTATAACGCCGCACCGCCGTTCTGGTGCTGGTTCGATTGATGGGATTGAGTAGCGAGAACAGCTCCACCGCCTTGTCTGCCTGACCCTGTTTGGCGAAGGCGATGACCGTCCAGGCGGCGGCGTGGGTGTACTGTCCGCCATTTTCGCGCAGTCCCGGCGGATAACCTTTGACGTAGCCGGGATCGAGCGAGGCCCGATCGAAGGGCGGGGTGAACAGGAGCGCAAGAGAGTCGTCCCGGCGGATGAGTTGTTCATCGACCGCGGCCATGGCCCGCAGCGCGCGCTCGGGACCCGCAGCGCCGGAAATGACGCTCCACGACTGGGCGATGGAGTCGATACGGCACTCTTCGTTCGTGACAGACCCCAACGGCGTACCGTCGTCGAAATACCCGCGCCGATACCAGCTTCCATCCCAACCTTCGCGTTCGATCGCTTCGCGTAGCGTAGCGGCGTGCGCAGTCCAGCGAGCGGCGCGCGCACTCTCGCCGCGAGCGGCGGCAACAGGCGCAAAAGCACGAAGTGTCGTGTACAGGAACCATCCCAGCCAGACGCTTTCGCCGCGCCCGTGTTCGCCTACGCGATTCATGCCATCGTTCCAGTCACCGGTCCCTATCAATGGCAGACCGTGTACGCCGAGCGCGAGGCTGCTATCCAGGCCGCGGGCGCAGTGCTCGAAGAACGATGCGGTATCGTCGGAAATACCGGGCTGGAAGTACGCGTCATGCTGGCCTGGATCGAGCCTGCCACCTTCGATGAAGGCGACGTCCTCGTCCAGGATCCCAGTATCACCGGTCGTCGTAAGGTAATGCGCGGCGGCATACGAGAGCCAGATGCGATCGTCGGAGATGCGCGTGCGAACACCTTGCCCGGCCGGCGGCAACCACCAGTGCTGAACATCGCCCTCAGGAAACTGTCGGCTGGCCGCACGCAGCAGATGCTCACGAGCGATCGAGGGCTGCGACGTCACTATCGCCATGCCGTCCTGCAGCTGGTCGCGAAACCCGTACGCCCCGCTCGCCTGGTAGAAAGCGGAGCGGGCCCAGATGCGGCAGACGAGCGTCTGATAGAGCAGCCAGCGATTGAGCAGGATGTCCATCGAGCGGTCCGGCGTCTTGACTTGAATCGAGCCGAGCGTTTCGTCCCAGAAATTCCTCACGCCATCGAGCACGGCATCGAGATCGGCCTCGCGATAGCGTCCAAGCAACTCCCGCGCCTGCGTTGCGCCGGCTGCTTCACCCAGGAAGAACGCGATCTCGATCGACTCCCCCGGCTCGAGGGCGAGCGAGGTCTGTAGCGCACAGCACGGGTCGTATCCGGCCCCGACGCGCCCTGAAAGCGCCAGCCCACTGGTCAGTGCCGCGGGCTGATCGAGCCTGCCGTGCCGCCCCAGGAACTCGCGCCGGTCGGCGGTCCATTGCGTCTGTTGTCCCGCGAGATCCGCGAATGCTACGCGCGATGCGAAAGCAGAATTCCACGGATTGCGCGCGAACATTGCACCCGTCTGCGTG
>DATMEZ010000135.1:0-3215 GCA_035556415.1 Povalibacter sp. | reverse complement strand
CAAGCTGTGGTTGAAGACGGAAGGCGAGAGCGTCGCCGGCGACCAGGAAGGTCGAGTGGAGTTGTTGTGGGACTGGACGTTCGCGCGCTGGTGGAGTCTGCAGGCGGGTGTGCGCCACGATTTCGGCGAAGGTCCGTCGCGCACCTGGGCTGCGTTCGGCGTGCAGGGACTGGCCCCGTACTGGTTCGAAGTGGATGCTGCACTGTACGTCGGCGAAGAAGGGCGCACCGCCGCACGCTTCTCCGCCGAGTATGAGCTGCTCCTTACCCAGCGGCTGATTTTTCAGCCGCAGTTCGAGTTCAACGTGTACGCCAAGGACGATCCACGCAACGCCCTGGGTTCGGGCCTGGCCGACACTCAGCTCGGACTGCGTTTGCGATACGAAATCCGCAGGGAATTTGCGCCCTATGCGGGTGTCGTGTGGTCGCGCCTTTATGGGGACACAGCGGACCTCGCACGCTCGGCCGGTCACGATGCTGACGATGTGCAGCTCGTGATCGGACTGCGGGCCTGGTTCTGAAGCCGTGACTTCGTCGGCCACGGTGCGGCATCGTCGCACCGTGGCCGAGCGCGATCAGTTGTCTTCGGTCTGCAATCTCAGCAGCGCCACGTTGCCGCCGGTGGCCGCCGTGTTGACGGTCAGTACGCGCTCGGTGGCGAATCGTGCCAGATACAGCGGCCCGCCGGCCTTGGGGCCGGTGCCCGACAGTCCATGTCCGCCGAAGGGCTGCACGCCGACGACGGCGCCGATCATGTTGCGATTCACGTAGACGTTGCCAGCCTGCGAAGCATCGAAAATGCTGCGTGCGACCGCCTCGATGCGGGTGTGTACGCCCAACGTCAGACCGAATCCGGTGGCGCGCAGCTGTTCGAGATGCCGTTCCCGATCCTCCGACCGGTAGCGCACCACGTGCAGCAACGGGCCGAAGTGCTCCTGCGTCAGCGACTCGACGGAATCGATCTGGAACATCCGCGGCGCAATGAAGGTGCCGCGTGCGCAGGATTCACCGAGGCGTGCCGAGTGCAGGAGGCAACCTTTCGCCTTGAGCTCGGTCACGTGTTCAGACAGCTGGGCACGCGCCGGCTCGTCGATGACCGGGCCGACATCGGTGGCCAGGTCCGCTGGATCGCCGAGCTTCAGCTCGTCCATCGCGCCCTGGAGCATGTGGATGATGTCGTCGGCGACTTCTTCCTGCAGATACAGCACGCGCAGCGCGGAGCAGCGCTGGCCGGCGGAATGGAATGCCGAGCGCACCACGTCGTCGACCACCTGCTCGGGCAGCGCCGTGGAGTCGACGAACATGGCGTTCTGCCCGCCGGTTTCGGCAATCAACGGAACGATGGGGCCGCGCCGGTTCGCCAGCGTCTTGGCGATCAGCTTGGCGGTGGCGGTCGAGCCGGTCATGGCGACACCGGCGATACGTTCGTCCTCCACCAGGGCTGCGCCCACGGTTTCGCCGGGGCCGGGCAGCAGATGCACCACGTCGACCGGCACGCCGGCACGGTGCAGTAGCTCGATGGCCGCCGCCGCAATCAGCGGTGTCTGCTCGGCCGGCTTGGCCAGCACGCTGTTGCCCGAGGCAAGCGCAGCGGTGACCTGTCCCAGGAAGATGGCCAGCGGAAAATTCCACGGGCTGATGCAGACGAAGGCGCCGCGTCCGTGCAGGCTGTAAAGATTCTGCTCGCCGGTCGGGCCGGTGAGGGGCTTTGCCGCGCCAAAGTTCTCCCTTGCCTGCTGCGCGTAGTAGCGGCAGAAATCGACGGCTTCACGTACTTCCGCGATGGCGTCGCCGAGGGTTTTGCCGGCTTCGCGCACCAGCAACGAAAGGAAGCGGTCCTGTTCGGCTTCGAGAAGCGCTGCGGCACGCTCGAGAATTCCCGCCCGCGCATCTGCGCCAGCACGATCCCATGCGGGCTGGGCGGCGACCGCGGCCTCGATGGCCCGGTCGACATCGGTGTTGCCGGCGTGGGTGACGAACCCGACTCGCTGACTGCGATCGGCGGGATTGGTGACGGGGGTGCCACCCGAAGTGTTGCTGACGCCGCTGACGATGGGGCCGGCCTGCCAGTGCGTCGTCTTCAGCGCCTCCAGCGCGGCCAGCAGCGCCCGCACGTCCTGGATCTCGTTGAGATCGCGGCCGGCGGAATTGCGTCGGGATGAGCCGTACAGCTCGGCCGGCAGCGGAATTCTCGGATTCGGAATCGAAGTCAGCGCCCGCACTTTCTCGGCCGGGTCCTCGATCAGGCGTTCCAGTGGCAGCGACTCGTCCATGAAACGGTTGACGAACGAGGAGTTGGCGCCGTTCTCCAGCAGGCGTCGCACCAGATAGGCCAGCAGATCCTTGTGTGCGCCCACCGGCGCATAAGTGCGTACTCGCGGCATGTCCGGAACGATTTCGCCGGCGGCAGCGTAGAGCAGTTCGCCCATGCCGTGCAGACGCTGGAATTCGAAGCCGCGGCTCGGGCCCGCCATTTCGATTACGGCCGCGATGGTGTGCGCATTGTGCGTAGCGAACTGCGGGTAGATGGCGTCGGGGTGCTCCAGCGCCTTGCGCGCGCAGACGAGATAAGACAGGTCCGTCGTCACCTTGCGCGTGAACACTGGATAGCCAGCCACACCGAGCTCCTGGGCGCGCTTGATCTCCGTATCCCAGTAAGCGCCTTTGACCAGCCGCACCATGAAGCGGCGTTTGGCCACGTTGCTGAGTGCGATCAGCCAGTCGAGCACAGCCAGCGCGCGTTTCGAGTAGCACTGCAGCGCGAGCCCCAGGCCGTGCCAGCCTTCGAGCTGCGGATCGCAGGCCAGCGCCTCGATGAGATCCAGCGAGATATCCAGGCGCGCCGCTTCCTCGGCGTCGATCGTCATGTGGATGTTGCCGGCGCGTGCCTCCAGCGCCAATGTCCTGAGGCGCGGCAGCATCTCCTGCATCACTCGTTCGCGATTCGCGTATTCATAGCGGGGATGCAGAGCCGATAGCTTTACCGAGACACCATGACCCTCGTACAGCCCGCCGGTGCTGGCGGCCGACGTGGTCTTGATGGCGTGCAGGTACGAGTTGAAATGTCGTAGCGCGTCAGCCGCGGTGCGTGCGCCTTCGCCCAGCATGTCGAAAGACGCCATGCCTTGTGGCTGCGGAACACGCCGTAGCGCTTCCTCGATCGTGCGCCCGAGCACGAATTCATTGCCCATCAGTTTCATCGCCCGACGCACGGCC
>DATMEZ010000134.1:0-7420 GCA_035556415.1 Povalibacter sp. | reverse complement strand
CGATTCGGGCGTGGCGGCCGAGTCGGCCATGAAATATTTCGTGCTCGGCGCGATCGCTTCCGGCCTGCTGCTGTACGGCTTCTCCATCATCTACGGCATGACCGGCACCTTGCAGCTGGACGAGCTGGCAGTGGCGGTGCGCGAGGTCGGCCCGGACAAGCTGGGCCTGGTGTTCGGCCTGGCTTTCATCATCGCCGGCGTCGCCTTCAAGTTCGGCGCGGTGCCGTTCCATATGTGGGTGCCGGACGTCTATCACGGCGCGCCGACGCCCGTGACCCTGTTCGTCGGCTCGGCGCCCAAGATCGGCTCGTTCATCCTGGCGATCCGCGTGCTGGCCGAGGGCCTGGACGCCATGGTGGCCAGCTGGCAGGGCATGCTGATCGCGCTGTCGGTGCTGTCGATGATCATCGGCAACGTGGTGGCCATCTCCCAGACCAATCTCAAGCGCATGCTGGCGTACTCCACCATCTCGCACGTGGGCTTCATCCTGCTGGGCATCCTGGCCGGCACCAGCGAGGGTTACCGCGCTGCGATGTTCTACACGCTGGTCTACATCGTCATGGCGGTGGGCTCGTTCGGCATGATCCTGCTGCTGTCGCGCGAAGGCTTCGAGGGCGATGAGCTGGAGGACTTCAAGGGATTGAACCGTCGCAGTCCGTGGTTCGCGGCAGTCATGATGATGCTCATGTTCAGCCTTGCCGGGGTGCCGCCGTTCGTGGGCTTCTGGGCCAAGATCCTGGTGCTGGGCGCCGTGGTGGACGTGGGGCTGACCTGGCTGGCGGCGGTGGCGGTGCTGCTGTCCGTGGTCGGCGCGTTCTATTACCTGCGGGTGATCAAGCTCATGTACTTCGATGAGCCGGTCGGAGCCGTGGCGGTGGAAGGCAGCGGTACGCTCAGAACCCTGCTGAGCGCCAATGGCCTGGCGGTGCTGGCCCTTGGAATTTTCCCGGGCGCCCTCATGGAGCTGTGTGCCAGGGTCCTGCCCTGATCGATCGATTCGCGGCATTGCGGCGGAACGACAGTTCCGCCTTGTAATAGCTACTTCAGGCCCTTACAATCCGCGCCCTCTGTTGACCCCACTGTTGCGGGGTGGAGCAGTCTGGCAGCTCGTCGGGCTCATAACCCGAAGGTCGCAGGTTCAAATCCTGCCCCCGCTACCAACTTGAGGTGAACAGAGGCTCGCCACCGGCTCACGGTTGGCTTGTCTGTAGGGACGCCGTCCGGGGCCACCAGGCGCTCGGAGGGTGAGGAAGGGACGAGTGCGAGAATGGGCCTTGGGCCCATTTTTCGTTTCTGGGTCACGTAAACCAAGTCGAGCGATCGATCGATCACCGGAGGTGCACCATGCTGAGAGACCAGCTTGTCGAGCTGCTCCAGCCCGTGGTGGTCGGCCTCGGTTACGAGTTGTGGGAATTGGAGTACGCGCCGCGCGCCGGCGGTGGCCTGCTGCGGCTGTACATCGATTCCGCCCAGGGGATTACGCTGGAGGACTGCGAGCAGGTCAGCCGCGCCGTCAGCGAGACCATGGACGCCACCGATCCGATCCCGCAGGCCTATACGCTGGAAGTATCTTCGCCGGGGCTGGACCGGGTGCTGCGCACGCCGGAGCACTTCGCGCGCTTCAATGGTGAGCGGGTGAAGGTCGAGACCACCGCCCCGGTCAACGGCCGCAAACGCTTCGCCGGACGACTCACGGCAGTCGACGCCGTCCAGGGCGAGATCGCTCTCGAAGTGGATGGCAGCACGTTACGACTGCCGATCGACGCAATTCACAAGGCGCGGGTGGCGCCGGATCTTTGACCGGGCACAAGCCGGAGTTTCGCACGATGAACAAAGAAATCCTGATGGTGGTGGACGCTGTTTCCAACGAGAAGGGCGTCGACAAGGAGATCATTTTCGAGGCTCTCGAGGCGGCGCTCGCCTCCGCGACGCGACGTCGTCACGGCGAGGGCATCGACGTGCGCGTGTCCATCAACCGCAAGAGCGGCGACTACGACACCTGGCGCCGCTGGAAAGTGTTCGCCGACGATTCCACCGAGCTGGAGTTCCCGGACAGCGAGCTGCGCCTGGAGGACGCCCTGGACGTCTCCAAGGACGCCGAGGTCGGCGGCTATGTCGAGGTACCGATGGAGTCGGTGGCCTTCGGCCGCATCGCTGCGCAGACCGCCAAGCAGGTCATCGTGCAGAAAGTGCGCGAAGCCGAGCGCGCCCAGGTGGTCGATGAATATCAGAGCCGCGCCGGAACGCTGGTGTCGGGCATCGTCAAGCGGGTCGATCGCAACGGCATATTCGTCGATCTGGGCAGCAATGCCGAAGGTTTCATTGCGCGCGACCAGATGATTCCGCGCGAACCGATTCGTGCGCAGGATCGCGTCAAGGCTTTCCTGCAGGACGTCCGCTCGGAGCCGCGTGGCCCGCAGCTGTTCCTGTCGCGCACTGCGCCGGAATTCCTGATCGAGCTGTTCAAGCTGGAAGTGCCGGAAGTCGGCCAGGGCCTGATCCAGATTCTCGGTGCCGCCCGTGACCCGGGTGTGCGCGCCAAGATCGCGGTGAAGAGCAATGACAGCCGCATCGATCCGGTCGGTGCCTGCGTCGGCATGCGCGGCTCGCGCGTGCAGGCCGTGTCGAACGAGATCGCCGGCGAGCGCGTCGACATCATTCCGTTCGACGAGAACCCGGCGCAGTTCGTCATCAATGCGATGGCGCCGGCCGAAGTGGTCTCCATCGTGGTCGACGAGGATTCGCACTCGATGGACATCGCGGTGACCGAAGAGAAGCTGTCGCAGGCCATCGGCCGCGGCGGCCAGAACATCCGACTGGCGAGCGAGCTCACCGGTTGGGAGCTCAACGTGATGACCGAGCAGGCTGCGGTGGAGAAGAGCGAAGGCGAGTCGCGCAAGCTGGTGGAGATGTTCCAGAAGCAGCTGGCGGTCGACGAAGAGGTGGCGCAGATCCTGGTCACCGAAGGCTTCTCCACGGTCGAGGAGATCGCCTATGTGCCGGCTTCGGAGCTGGCGGGCATCGAGGAATTCGACGAGGACATCATCAAGGAGCTGCGCAACCGCGCCCGCGACGTGCTGCTGACGCAGGCGATCGCCAGCGAGGAGGAAATCGATGGCGCCGAGCCGGCCCAGGACCTGCTCGAAGTCGACGGCATGGACGCGGAACTGGCCCGGGTGCTGGCCAGCAAGGGAATCGTGACGCGCGAGGATCTCGCGGAGCAGGCGATCGACGACCTGACCGAGATCGAGGGTGTCGATTCGGAACGCGCCGGCGCGCTCATCATGGCAGCGCGCAAGCACTGGTTCGATTCCGCCAGCCAACAGGCTTGAGGCGGACAGCTCGGGAGGGCGGGTATGGCGGATGTGACAGTCACACAATTTGCAGAGGTACTGAAAGTACCGGTCGAGCGTCTGCTGACGCAGCTCGACGAAGCTGGCATCCAAGTATCGGGCGCGGACGCCACGATCAGCGATGAGGCCAAGATGGAGCTGCTGACGTTCCTGCGCCGTGCGCACGGTCGCACGGAGGACGGCGGAGCGCCGCGCAAGATCACGCTGCAGCGCAAGTCGCAGGGCGAGATCAAGGTCGCCTCGGCGCAGGGCCGTGCACGCACGGTCAATGTCGAGGTGCGCACCAAGAAAACCTATCTGAATCGCAGCGTGCTGCAGGAACGCGCGCGTGCGCAGCACCAGGGCGAAACGGACAAGCAGCAGGTCGAAACAGACAAGCAGCATCAGGCCGAGGAAGAAGAACGCCTGGCGCAGGAGCGGCTCGAAGCGCAACAGCGCGAAGCCGAGCAGCGCCAGCGTGAAGAGGAAGAATCGCGCCGCAAGCTCGAGGAAGAAGTTCGTGCGCGTGCCGAGGAAGAAGCGCGGCGCGAAACCGAGGTGCGCGAACGCCAGGAAGCTGAGCGTCGGCAGCAGGCGGCCAAGGCCGCTGAGACGCCGCCGCCCAAAGCTGGCCGCGAAGCTCCCCAGCGCGACAGCAAGGGCGAGCCGCCGCGGTTCCAGCGCACCGAGTTGCACGTTTCCAGCGATGCGAGCGCGCGTTTCAAGAAAAAGAAGCAGTATCAGCAGATCAGGTCGCGTCGGCCGGTGCAGGTCAGCGTCGGCGGCCAGCACGGTTTCGAGCGACCGGCCGCGCCGGTCAAGCGCGACGTGCAGATCGGCGAGACCGTCACGGTGGCCGAGCTGGCGCAGCGCATGGCCGTGAAGGCCAACGAAGTCATCAAGGTCATGATGAACATGGGCGTGATGGCCACCATCAACCAGCCCATCGACCAGGACACCGCGGTGCTGGTGGTGGAAGAGCTGGGCCACAACGCCGTGGTCATCAATGAAAACGCGATCGAGGACGAGCTGCAGGTGGCCGATGCCGGTCACGAGCTGGTGCCGCGTGCGCCGGTCGTCACCGTCATGGGTCACGTCGACCATGGCAAGACCTCGCTGCTCGATTACATCCGCCGCACCAAAGTTGCTTCGGGCGAAGCGGGCGGCATCACGCAGCACGTCGGCGCCTACCACGTGGAGACGCCGAAGGGCGTCATCACGTTCCTGGATACGCCGGGTCACGCCGCGTTCACCGCAATGCGTGCCCGCGGCGCGCAGGTGACGGACATAGTGATCCTGGTGGTCGCCGCCGACGACGGCGTCATGCCGCAGACGGTGGAGGCGATCGAGCATGCCCGCGCCGCGGAAGTGCCGATCGTGGTGGCCGTCAACAAGATCGACAAGCACGAGAAGGATCTGGACCGGGTCAAGAACGACTTGGCGAAACACAACGTCATTCCGGAAGACTGGGGCGGCGATACCCAGTTCGTGTACGTCTCGGCGCGCACTGGCGAGGGCATCGATCAGTTGCTCGAAGCCGTGCTGCTGCAGGCTGACGTGCTCGAGCTGAAGGCCACCCACGAGGGGTCGGCCGCGGGTGTGGTGATCGAATCGACGATGGAAAAGGGCCGTGGCGCCGTGGCGACCGTGCTGGTGAAGCGCGGCACGCTCAAGCCGGGCGACCCGATCATCGCCGGCCAGGAATTCGGCCGTGTGCGCGCCATGTTCGACGAGACCGGCAAGGCCGTCACGGAAGCGGGTCCGTCGCTGCCGGTGGTGGTGCTCGGTCTGTCGGGTGCGCCGAACGCAGGCGACGACATGCTGGTGGTGGAAAGCGAGCGCAAGGCGCGCGAGGTTGCGCTGTACCGCCAGGGCAAATTCCGCGATACCAAGCTTGCCAAGCAGGGTGGTCCGACCAAGCTCGAAGACATGCTCTCGCAGATGGGCGACGGCAAGGCGGCGACCGTGCAGGTCGTGCTCAAGGCCGACGTGCAGGGCAGCGCGGAAGCGCTGCGCGATTCGCTCAACAAGCTCTCGACCGACGAAGTGGCGGTCAAAGTCATCTCCAGCGGCGTCGGCGGCATCACCGAGTCCGACGTCACGCTGGCGCAGACTTCGAACGCGCGCATCATCGGTTTCAATGTGCGCGCCGACAGCTCGGCCCGTACCATGATCAAGGAATCCGGCATCGATGTGCGCTACTACAGCGTCATCTACGAAGCCATCGACGACGTGCGTCAGGCGCTGTCGGGCATGCTGGCGCCGGAGGTCAAGGAGCAGATCGTGGGCTTGGCCGAGGTGCGTGAGGTGTTCCGTTCGAGCAAGATGGGCACGGTGGCGGGCTGCATCGTGGTGGACGGCTACGTCCGCCGCAACAATCCGATCCGTGTACTGCGCAACAACGTGGTCATCTTCGAGGGCGCGCTGGAATCGCTGCGCCGCTTCAAGGACGATGTCAACGAAGTGCGCGCCGGCACCGAGTGCGGCATCGGCGTGCAGAACTACAACGACGTGCAGGTGGGCGACCAGATCGAGTGCTTCTCCCGCATCGAGGTGGCGCGCTCGATCTGAGCGCGTCAAGTATGGAGCTCGGGATCGGGCATCCGCCCGCCCCTCGCGTGAGCAGCAAAAGGTGTTTGCTGCTCGCTTCGCGACCTGCGACGCCGCGGAACCCCCGACGCGGGTCGGCGGCAGGGGCACATTCTTGTGCCCCTGGTGGCTCAAATCGGTCTTACTGGTAGCGTGACCCATGGCGACCCGTTCGAAATCCAGCAAGGCGTTTCCGCGCAGCCGGCGCGTTGCGCAGCAGATCCAGCGTGCATTGAGCGAGCTGATCCGCCGCGAGATCCGCGATCCGCGGCTCGGCATGGTGACGCTGACCGAAGTGCGGGTCTCGAGCGACTTGAGCTACGCGACCGTCTACTACTCCGTGCTCAACGCGAAGCCGGAGGAGGCGCAGGCGGTGCTCGAGTCGGCTGCTGAGATCCTGCGTGGTCCGCTCGGACGCGCGCTCGGTCTACGCCATGCTCCGGAATTGCGCTTCGTGGTCGACGAGTTGATCGAGAGCGGCGCGCGCCTGTCGGCGCTGATCAACCAGGCGGTGCAGGACGATGCCGCCCGACACGGCGACGACGATCCGGACGAGAATCCGGACGACGCGGATCCATCATCCGATGGCGGACGCGATCCCGCGCGCTGAACATGTCCAAAGCGCGGCGCTTCCACCGCGATGTCGACGGCATCCTGCTGCTCGACAAACCGCTGGGTCTGTCCTCCAACGCTGCGTTGCAGCAGGCGAGGGTGCTGTACGCGGCCAAGAAAGCCGGCCATGCCGGCAGCCTCGATCCATTGGCGTCCGGATTGCTGCCGATCTGCTTCGGGCAGGCGACCAAGGTCTGTGGCCGGCTGCTCAATGCCGGTAAAACTTACCAGGTGGAGGTCCAACTGGGCGCGCGCACCGAATCCCTCGATGGCGAAACCGAGGTGATCGAGCGGGCACCGGTTCCAGCCCTGGACGAAGCGAAAGTCGATGCCGTACTGGCCAGTTTCCTCGGTCCGCAGGAACAGGTGCCGCCCATGCACTCGGCCCTGAAGCACCAGGGGCAGCGCCTGTACGAGCTGGCGCGGCGCGGCGAGTCCATCGAACGCCTCCCGCGGCAAATCTTCATTCATCGCATCGAACGCGTGCGCCTGCAGCCGCAACGATTGGAACTCGTGGTGCGCTGTTCCAAGGGCACTTACATCCGCACGCTGGCCGCGGACATTGCGCAGCGGCTCGGAACGCTGGGCTACCTGGTCGATCTGCGGCGCCTGTCGATCGACCCATTCGAGGCCCATTCCATGTTCACCTTCGCCCAGTTGGAGTCCGCCCGCGAGGCCGGCACTCTGGACACGCTGCTGCTGACGGCCGATGTGGCGTTCATGGACCTGGCTGCCGTCCACCTCGGCGCGCCGGCCGAGCGGGCGCTGTTGCTGGGGCAGGCGGTCGACGCCGATTCGCCAGTCGCGCAAGGATCCCTGCGGGCTTACGGCCCGACCGGCCGCTTTCTGGGGCTGGTGGAGGCCGGACCCGCCGGGCGGGTGCACCC
>DATMEZ010000133.1:0-17311 GCA_035556415.1 Povalibacter sp. | reverse complement strand
TCGGTGAAAAAGGGCGATCACGTCATTCCGCTGTACACGCCGGAATGCCGGCAGTGCAAATCCTGCCTGTCGCACAAGACCAATTTGTGCACGTCGATCCGCGCCACCCAGGGCAAGGGCGTGATGCCGGACGGCACCAGCCGCTTCTCCATCGGCAAGGACCGCATCCATCACTACATGGGCTGTTCGACCTTCTCCAACTTCACCGTGCTGCCCGAGATCGCCGTGGCGAAAATCCGCGAGGATGCGCCGTTCGACAAGGTCTGCTACATCGGCTGCGGTGTCACGACCGGCATCGGCGCCGTCATCAACACGGCCAAGGTCGAGCCGGGCGCCAACGTGGTCGTGTTCGGCCTGGGCGGCATCGGCCTGAACGTGATCCAGGGCGCGCGCCTGGTGGGTGCGAACCGCATCATCGGCGTCGACATCAATCCGAAGCGCAAGGCGCTGGCGGAGAAGTTCGGCATGACCGATTTCGTCAATCCCAAGGAAGTGGGCGCAGATCTGGTGCAGCACTTGATCGAGCTCACCGACGGTGGCGCCGACTACAGCTTCGAATGCATCGGCAATGTGGATCTGATGCGCCAGGCGCTGGAATGTTGCCACCGCGGCTGGGGCGTTTCGGTGATCATCGGCGTCGCCGGCGCGGGTCAGGAGATCAAGACGCGTCCGTTCCAACTCGTCACCGGCCGTGTCTGGAAAGGCACGGCATTCGGTGGTGCACGCGGCCGTACCGACGTGCCCAGGATCGTCGACTGGTACATGGACGGCAAGATCAACATCGACGACCTGATCACACATACGATGCCGCTGGACGACATCAACCGTTCCTTCGACCTGATGCACTCGGGCGAGTCGATCCGCAGCGTGGTGCTGTATTGAGGATGGCTTGCTGCAACCGACCCACATGCTGCGAACGAGAGGTGAGTGATTGAGTAGCCCGATGCAACCGATCGCCGAGCACCGCTGCTTCGGCGGGCGCCAGCTTTTCTACTCGCACGAGTCACGCGAATGCGCGACCGAGATGCGATTTTCGGTGTATCTGCCGCCGCAGGCCGAGCAAGGTGCGGTGCCGGTGCTCTATTACCTGGCCGGCCTGACCTGCACCGAAGAAACCTTCATCATCAAGGCCGGCGCACAACGACTCGCCGCCGAGCTCGGGCTGGCGCTGGTCGCGCCGGACACCAGTCCGCGCAAGGCTCGAATTTCGGGAGACGATGCGAGCTGGGACTTCGGCCTGGGCGCCGGCTTCTATGTCGATGCCACCGAGGCGCCCTGGTCGCAGCACTACCGCATGTACAGCTATGTGACGAGTGAGCTGCCGCAGCTAGTCGCGTCGCTGGCCAATGTGCGGCAGGATCGTCAAGGCATCTTCGGTCACTCCATGGGCGGACACGGTGCATTGATCTGCGCATTGCGCAACCCGCAGCAGTATCGTTCCGTTTCGGCGTTCGCGCCGATCGCTGCGCCCATGCAGTGCCCCTGGGGAACGAAAGCGTTTTCCGGCTATCTGGGTCAGGACCGGACCCGCTGGCAGCAATACGACGCCAGCGAGCTGGTCGCGGCGCAGCGCTACGCTCACCCTATCCTCATCGATCAGGGCACGGCCGATAAATTCCTGAGCGAGCAGCTCAAGCCCGAGCTGTTCGAAGCGGCGTGCCGGCAATCGGGCACGCAGCTGCGCCTGCGGCGCCAGGAAGGCTACGACCACGGCTACTACTTCATCTCCACGTTCATCGCCGATCATTTGCGTCATCACGCGGAAGCGTTGCGATGACGATGACCTCGGGCGCGGGGCACTCGCGCCTGCCCGGATGGCTATGGTTGATTGCCGCGATGTCGGCGGTCGGGCCGGTGTCGATCGACATGTACCTGCCCGGCTTTCCCATGATCGAGCGCGAGCTGGGCGAGCAGGGCGTGGAACGGACCATGGCGAGCTACCTGGTCGGCATCGCCATCGGTCAGCTGTTCTACGGCCCGATCAGCGATCGCTTCGGCCGCAAGCCGCCGCTGTACGTTGGCTTCGTCCTCTATGCGCTCGGCGCCCTGGGCTGTGCCTTCGCCAGCAGCATGAACATGCTGGTGCTGATGCGGGTGTTGCAGGCGTTGGGCGGCTGCGCCGGCTTCGTGATCGGGCGCGCCATCGTGCGCGATCGCTGTCAGCCGCATGAGGCGGCGCGCGCCTTCTCCATCCTGATGTTGATCTTCTCGCTCGGCCCGATCGTGGCACCGGCGTTGGGCGGTTGGGTGATCACCTTGTTCGATTGGCGCGCCACGTTCATCTTCCAAGGTCTCCTGGGCATCGTGCTGCTGATCGCTACCCACGTTGCGATGACCGAATCGCGTGATCCCGCCACGGTCGTACCACTGAGCTTCGGCCAGGTCGCGCGCAGCTACGTGCGGCTGCTGGGCGATCGAACCCTGGTTGGCTATTCACTGGTCGGCGGGTTTGGCGTGGCATCGTTGTTCAGCTACGTTACCGGTTCGCCCACGGTCATGACGCAGATCTACGAGCTGTCGCCGCAGCAGTTCGGCTGGATGATCGGCTTGAACGGCATCGCCTTCATGTCGGCCAGCCAGCTGAACATGCTGGCGCTGCGCAAGATGGGGCCGGGCGAAGCGCTGGCGCGTGCGATCTGGTTGCCCGTGGTGGTGGGCGGCTTGCTGGTGACGCTGGCGTCGCTCTGGGCCGGCTTGCCGCTGTGGGTGATGCTGATATTGCAGTTCAGCTTCTTCATCAGCGTCGGCCGGGTCACGCCCAACGTAACGGCGCTGGCGCTCGCGCCGCACGGCCGCGAGGCTGGTACTGCATCGGCGCTGATGGGGTCGTTGCAGTCGCTGCTGCCGATGTGCGCCGGCTTCGCGGTCGCCGCATTCAGCGACGGCACGATTCCGACACTGGCGCTGATCATGACGACCGCCGTCGTGTGCTCGTCGCTGTGCTACCTATGGGTCAGATCGCGCGCCTGACCATCCGGCCCCTCTCCTGAAGACCGAGAGAGGGGCTCGGCGTGCGGCGTTACCGGCAGTAGCCCGATTTCATCTCAGGTCCAGCCTTCCAGCTTCGCGTCCATCGTAATTTCGGCTTTCAGCACGCGCGACACCGGACAGCCGTTCTTGGCATTGGTGGCCGCTTTCTCGAAATCCGCTGGCGCGAGGTCGGGGACTTTCGCGCGCACCGTCAGGTGCACCGCCGTTATAGTGAAGCCGGCATCGGTCTTGAGCAGCGTCACTGCTGCTTCCGTCTGAATGCGCTCCGCGGTCTTGCCTTCGTTGGCAAGTTGCGCAGACAGCGCCATGGAGAAGCAGCCGGCGTGCGCTGCGGCGATCAGCTCTTCGGGGTTCGTACCCTTGCCGTCCTCGAAGCGTGTGCCGAACGAATACTGCGTGTCGCTCAGGACGCCGCTGTCGGTCGAGATCGAGCCGCGACCGTCTTTCAATCCACCGGTCCAGACTGCGGAGGCGCTGCGTTTCATGTCGAAAACTCCTTCAGGTTGGCCATTGACGCCCCGATGCGGGGCAAATTGCTTCAGGCGCCCGGCAAAGCGGCGCTCACGATCTCGATCGTGTGAGTGATTTGCGCCGTCTTGCCGATGATGGCGCTTGCCGAGCAGTACTTCTCTTCGGAGAGCTTCACCGCGCGCTCCACCTTGCCGCGGTCGAGTGAATGACCGGTGACGGTGTAGCGCAGGCGGATGTCGGTGAACACTTTCGGATCGGTGTCGGCGCGGTCGGCATCGACATCGACGACGCAGTCCGTGACCTTCTGGCGTCCGCGCTCGAGGATCAGCACCACGTCGAAGGCGGAGCACCCCGCCAGGCCCAGCAGCAGCATTTCCATCGGCCGGATGCCGAGATTGCGGCCGCCGGCCTCCGGCGCACCGTCCATCACCACCGCATGCCCGGAGCCGGATTCGCCCACGAACATCACGTCCTGCACCCACTTGACCCGTGCCTTCACTCAATTCTCCATCGTCAGAAATCGAATTTTTTCATCACTCGCCGAATCGTCACTCCCCGCGTAGAACCTGCCCCGCGCAGGCGGATGGGAGTCCATCCGGATGGGTTCCCGTCTCCACCGCGGTAGCAGCTCTGTTGCGGAGCTACGAAGTCGTGGATTCGCCGCGCTTCACACGCCGCCGAAGCACAGGTACTTGATCTCCAGGTATTCCTCGAGGCCGTACTTGGAGCCTTCGCGACCGATGCCGCTTTCCTTGATGCCGCCGAACGGCGCGACCTCGGTCGAGATGATGCCGTCGTTGATGCCGACGATGCCGCTCTCCAACGCTTCGGCAACGCGCCACACGCGACTGATATCGCGGCTGTAGAAATAGCTGGCGAGACCGAACTCGGTTGCATTGGCGAGCCGGATGGCGTCCTGGTCGGTCTGGAACTTCATCAGCGGTGCGACCGGTCCGAACGTTTCCTCGTGCATCGCCAGCATGTCGGAAGTGACGCCGGTAAGTACCGTGGGAATGTAGAACGAGCCGGCACCGTCACCGCGCTTGCCGCCAATGACGATCTTCGCGCCTTTGCTCACGGCATCGGCGACGTGCTGTTCGACTTTCTTCACGGCCTTCTCTTCGATGAGCGGACCGATCTTGGTGTCCTGCTCCAGGCCGTCGCCCACTTTCATGGCGCGCACGGTGGCCGCCAGCTGCTCGGCGAAGCGGTCGTAGACGCCGCTTTGCACGAAGATGCGATTGGCGCAGACGCAGGTCTGGCCGGCATTGCGATACTTGGAAGCGATGGCGCCGGCCACCGCTGCGTCCAGATCGGCGTCGTCGAACACGATGAACGGCGCGTTGCCGCCCAGCTCCAGGGAAACCTTGGTGACGTTGGTCGAGCATTGCGACATCAGCAGCTTGCCGACCGCGGTCGAGCCGGTGAAGCTGAGCTTGCGCACCGTGGGGTTGCTGGTCAGCTCGCCGCCGATCGGCTTGGCATCGCCGGTGACGACGGAAATCACGCCGGGAGGAATTCCGGCGCGCTCGGCCAGCACGCACATCGCCAGCGCCGAGAACGGCGTGAGCTCGGACGGCTTGATCACCATGGTGCAGCCGGCGGCCAGCGCCGGCCCGACCTTGCGCGCGATCATGGCGGACGGGAAATTCCAGGGCGTAATCGCCGCGGTCACGCCGATGGGCTGCTTCAGCACCACGATGCGCTTGTCGCGGCCGTGTCCGGGAATGACATCGCCGTAAGCGCGCTTGGCTTCTTCGCCGAACCACTCGATGAACGATGCCGAATACGCGATCTCGCCGCGGCTTTCCGCCAGCGGCTTGCCTTGCTCCACCGTCATCAGGATGGCGAGATCTTCCTGGTTCGCCATCAGCAGATCGAACCATTTGCGCAGCAGCTGTGCGCGCTCTTTCGCCGTGCGGGCGCGCCAGTCCGGCAATGCCCGGTCTGCCGCCTCGATGGCGCGGCGGGTTGCGGCGGCACCGAGATTGGGAACGGTGCCGACCAGCGCGCCGTTGGCGGGATTGAACACTTCCTTGACTGCGCCATCCGGCGCGTCTTCCCAGTGGCCGCCGATGAAAGCCTGCTCACGAAACAGCGTCGCATCGCGCAACAGGGGATGTGATCGGGGAAGTGCGGACATGAACGTGTTCTCCAGGAAGGGATTGCGGCCGATTGCAGGCTTTAGTCGTCCACCAGCTGCTGTCCGGGGAACAACGCCTCGTTGAAACCGAAGTTGCGCAGGTCGCGGATGCGCAGGGGATAAAGGATGCCGTTCAGATGATCGACCTCATGCTGTACGACGCGGGCGTGAAAACCCTCGACGGTGCGGTCGATGACAGCGCCGAACTGATCGAAGCCGCGATAGCGCAGCTGCTTGAAACGGGGCACCAGTCCGCGCATGCCCGGCACCGACAGGCAGCCTTCCCAGCCTTCTTCGGTCTCCTCGGACACGGGATCGAGCTGCGGATTGATCAGCACCGTGTACGGCACTTCCTGCGCCTGCGGATAGCGCGGATTGCGGCCGACACCGAAGATCACGACCTGCAGCGACACGCCGATCTGCGGCGCTGCGAGACCGGCGCCGTTCATGGCGTCCATGGTGTCGTGCATGTCCACCAGCAGCGAGTGCAGCTCGGGGGTAGCGAATTTCTCGACGGGCTTGGCCACCTGCAGCAGCAGTGGCTGGCCCATTTGCAGTACGGGTCGGACGGCCATGGGAAACTTTGCGCTCGACAGGCGCCAAAATGGAATACTCCAGAAAGGATACTAAAGCATGACCGTGAATCTGCATGTACTGGTTCTTGCGGCCGGCGCCTCCACCCGGTTGGGGCAACCGAAGCAGCTGGTGAGAATCGCCGGCCGGCCGGCACTGCACGGCGTGGTTGCCAGCGCCGTCGCGCTGGGCGGCCACGCCGTCAGCGTCGTGATCGGGGCGCACGCCGGGGAGATGACCCGGTTATTGGCGCATTCGCCGGCGTCGGTCGTCCTCAACCGGCAATGGCAGCAAGGGCTGGCATCCTCGATCCGCTGCGGGCTGGCCGCCTTGCCGCCGGCCTGCGAGGCGGTGCTGATGCTGCTGGGCGATCAGGTCGCCGTCACCGCGGACGATCTGAAGCGGCTCGCCAGCGCCTGGAACGAACAGGACAACATGATCGCCACGGCCACGTATGATCAGCACGTCGGCGTACCGGCCATCTTTCCGCGCATGTGCTTTTCGGAGCTGGCGCAGCTGCGCGGCGATCAGGGCGCGCGACGCCTGATCGAGCGCAACGCAGAGCGATTGGTGCGGGTGCCGATGCCGAACGCGGCCGTGGATCTGGATACGCCCGCCGACCTGGCGGCTTTGACGAGAACATTCGACTGAAGAGGAACAGGCGTGAGATTGCTCATCATTTTGGGACTGATCGCCATCGTCGTGGCCGTGATCTGGCTGCGCGCCCGCCGTCGGCGGCGCGACTGATGCAGCTGTTCTCGAGCCGTCTCATGCCTCCGTAACCGCACCGCAGCGTCATCCGAATAGCCACGCACGTGTGCGAAACGCGGTGGAATCGAACTCCGACGTGCCTTCGCTCATTACTTTCATGATGTAAGTACTCGCGCCTGGGCGTCGGAGGTGGGTCATGAGCGAATTCTTTGGCCAGTATCTGGGAGGCGTGCTGGTGCTGATTGCACTGGCGGTCGTGCTGACCATCGTCGTCTTTCGTCGCCGCCTGTTCGACCGCGGCCCCGCGCGTAAGGGCAGCGCCGCCGATCCCGAGAAGGTCCGCCGGCAGAACCCGCCGGACGAGTGGAGCAAGAATCACTGAGCGCCGGCTGAAACGGTCATGCCAGAGGCGCTCCGTGCCACGCAGATGCAGGGTGCCAGCGTCGCGGCGGCCGGCCACCCACGTTTCAGGACCGGCGCGTGAATACGTCCATGTAGGCCTGTGCGTCGAAACGTCCCTGTTTCTCACACTCCTGAAACGTGGCCGGCCGCAGCGACGCAGATACATCGCGCCAACATGCCTGGTGGCATCTGAACGCTGTCAGCCGGCGATCTTTGCTCCGTGCTCTGCGAGCAACTCTTGGAGAACGGATCGGTGACAGCGCGCAGGATCTTCGCAGTAGCAGCCTACTGAGAAATTCGTCTGGTGCGACAACGCCGCCAGCGTGTCGAGCAGATGGGCAGCTTCGGGTTGCTTCATCTGCGTGCGGTAGTGCCGCGCGAACGCTTTCCACTCGCGCTCGTTTTCGGCGGCCAGCGCCTGCTTCACCAGCTCTTCGCTCGGTGCCAGGTTGGGCAGCCACACGTCGTAGAAATCGCGCGAGGCGAACTCGCTTTTCGGCACACCGCGCGGCGGACGCCGCACGGTGCCGATTCTCAATCCTTCGTTGCCCGAACGTGGGCTGCCGAGCCGGACGATGCGAATGGCCATGAATTCCTCCGCCGCTACTGCAGCGGAGTGTGACGACAATCAGCCGTTCGCTACAAGCTCGGCCCGACGTTCTCCAGTTTGACGTTGGACATGGCTGCACGCTGGTAGCGATACGCGCCCGGCGGCATCTTGCGCCGGCGGCGGAATGCCTTGGCAAACGCCGTCTCCGACAGATAGCCCACCCTGCCGGCGATACGCGCCACCGGCTCGCGCGATTCGCGAAGCATTTTTGCGGCCAGGTCCATGCGCCAGCGTGTCACGTACGCAAGCGGCGGCTCGCCAACCAGGTCCATGAAACGCTTTGCGAACGCGGCGCGTGACATGGCTGCCTGATGCGCCAGCGATTCCACCGTCCACGGCACCTGCGGCGACTCGTGGATCAGCGACAGCGCTTTGCGGATTTGTGGATCGCGCAACGCGCCGAACCAGCCGGCCGAACCTTCGGGCTGATCACGCAACCAGGTACGCAGAACGTACACGAACAAGGTATCGATCAGGCGCGGCACTACCAAGTCCGTGCCGACGTCACGACGCGTTGATTCCTGCGTCAACAGGCGCAACAGCGTCTGCAGTTCGCTGTCGGCGTTGGCTTGATCTGCCGGAATGCGAATGACCGGTGGCAGTAGCGTGAGCAACGGGTGCGCGCCTTCCTGCGAAAACTGGTAGCCGGCGCATTGCAGTACGGTGGACTCGGCGCTCGGGTCCGGCTTGCCGCGCAAGGACGGCACGATGTTGTTGTGCGATCGGGCAATGGCCTGCGGATACGGCTCCAGATCCCGTCCCTCGCGGTCCGATGAGAGTGAATGCGCACCGCCGTTTGCGAGCAGCACCACGTCGCCGGCATTCAGCTTGATGGGCTCGGCATCGCCGTGACGCAGCCAGCACGAGCCGCGGCGCACGATGTGCACGGCCGATTTGTCGGCGCCATCGATCTGCAGACCCCACGGCGGCAGGAATTCGCGCGAGCCGAGCACGATGGTCGCGAGATTGGTGACATGCAATACGTTCGAGAGTACGTCCATGGCTGAAGCGTCGCGTGGGCGGCAAGCACCGCGGGGGACGTAGCCTACGCCCGCAGTTACGTTGCAAAAGACCGGGTACGCAGAAATTGATTATTTCAAACAGTTCATCAATCGCGTGCTGCACACGCGTAGACGGGCGGCGCGTGAATCGAGTGCGGTGAACCTGTTGCGGGCGACGACGCGTGTCTAGTGTCGCTCCCGCTTCGTAACTTTCGATTTCAACAGGAGTTCGCCATGAAACTGTATTTCTCGCCCGGTGCCTGCTCGCTGTCGCCGCACATCGTCCTTAACGAAGCGGGGTACACGTTCACCACGGAGAAAGTCAATTTACGCTCACACCGTACCGAGAGCGGCAGCGAACTGGCCGCCGTGCATGGCAAAGATTACGTGCCCGTTCTGGAACTCGACGACGGCCAGCGGCTCACCGAGGGACCGGCCATCGTGCAGTACCTGGCCGACCAGCGGCCGCAGGCCGGCCTGATCCCGCAGGTCGGCACCCTGGAACGTTATCGTGTTCAGGAATGGCTGAATTTCATCACCAGCGAGCTGCACAAGACCTTCCATCCGCTGTTCCATCGCGACACCACCTCGGCGGACTGGCAGCAGGCATCCGTGGATCGACTGGCGCATTGGTTCGACTGGCTCAGCCCACAGTTGAGCACGCAGCCGTATCTGACGGGAGACACTTTCACGGTGGCGGACGCCTACCTGTTCACCGTGTTGAACTGGACGCGCTTCGTGAAGGTCGACCTGTCGCCCTGGCCGGTGCTCAACGCCTACCTCGCGCGGGTGGCGGCCCGGCCGGCGGTGCAGGCAGCGCTCAAAGCGGAAGGATTGTCGTTCGAGGCGGCCGCCGCCTGACTCATGCGGGGGCCGACCGGTGCGATGCCGGCGGTCCCTTATCAGGCCTGGCTGGCGGCCACGCCCAGCTCGCCCAGCGTCGCGATCAGCATCGGTCCGGTGTAGGGCTTGGGCATGATGGCGACCCGGCTGTCGATCGCGAAGCGCACCCGGAGCTCTTTTTCGCTGCGGCCGCTGGCGATCAGGATGGGCAGCAGGGCGAGCTTCGCCCGCATCTCGGCCGCGATCTCGTCGCCCGGACGGTCGGGCAGTCCCACGTCGATCACTACCGCGCTGAGCTCGTGCTCCAGCGCTTGCAGGGCGTGCAGCGCTTCCATGCCGTTGCTGGCTTGTTCCACGCGGAAGCCGGCGTCTTCCAGCGCGTCGGTGGCGAACATGCGGACCAGCGGCTCGTCCTCGACGAGCAGTACGCAGTTGGGTTGGGAACGCACAGTCATAGTCGCGCCTTGGCTTGCCGGCATGGGGGTCCTCGAGGTTCAGAAATGGCCGACCCGGATCGGGTTGTCAATCACCGGCCGCGGGCGGCCGATGCGAATTCATGTGCGGGTCCTGGCGCACCTTGTACCGGAGCCCAGCGCCGGCGTAATCAGAACTTCTCCCACAGCCTTTCCCCCGCAGGGGCGCCGTCGCGGTGAAAAAACGCCGCTGTCATGGAACAGCCGACAGTGAAGGATCGTTGACGTCTCTTCTGGCGTTCCCGCCGGACCCGCCATTAGGGGAGGACGCAAGTCATGGCGCTGCCAGCAAGCGATGCCCTGGCATTGAACCGTCGCGACATCCTGAAAGCCCTGCGCTCGCTCAAGCGCGGCGACTTTTCCGTCCGCCTGCCCGAGGACCTGCCGGATATCGACGGAGAAATTGCCAGTGCATTCAACGAGGTCGTCGAGCTGAACGATTCGATGGCGCGCGAATTCGAGCGCCTCAGCGCCATGGTCGGACGCGAGGGCAAGATTTCGGAGCGCGCCCGCCTGCCCGGGGCCACCGGCCGCTGGGCGCAGTGTGTCGACTCCATCAACGGGCTGGTCGGCGACATGGTTTACCCGGTGTCCGAGGTGGCGCGCGTCATCGGCGCGGTCGCCAAGGGTAACCTGACGCAGGCCGTGAATCTGGAAATCGAAGGTCGGCCGGTGCGTGGCGAATACCTGCGCATCAGCAACGTCGTGAACACGGTGGTGGAGCAGCTCAACTCCTTCGCCTCCGAAGTCACTCGCGTGGCGCGTGAGGTGGGCACCGAAGGCAAGCTAGGTGGCCAGGCCCACGTGAAGGGCGTGGCCGGCACCTGGAAGGATCTGACCGACAGCGTCAATCACATGGCCGCCAACCTGACCGGCCAGGTGCGCAACATCGCCGAGGTCACCACCGCGGTGGCCAGCGGCAACCTGTCCAAGAAGATCACCGTCGACGTGCGCGGCGAGATGCTGGAGCTGAAGAACACCATCAACACCATGGTGGACCAGCTCAATTCCTTCGCCTCCGAAGTGACCCGCGTGGCGCGCGAAGTCGGTACGGACGGCAAGCTCGGCGGCCAGGCCAAGGTGGAGGGCGTGGCCGGCACCTGGAAGGACCTGACCGACAACGTCAATCTGATGGGCGCCAACCTGACCGGCCAGGTGCGCAACATCGCCGACGTCACCACGGCCGTGGCGCGCGGCGATCTGTCGCGCAAGATCACGGTCGACGTCAAGGGCGAGATGCTGGAGCTGAAGAACACCATCAACACCATGGTGGACCAGCTCAACTCCTTCGCCTCCGAAGTGACTCGCGTGGCGCGCGAGGTGGGCACCGAAGGCAAACTCGGTGGCCAGGCCCGCGTCGAAGGCGTCGGCGGCACCTGGAAAGATCTGACCGACAACGTCAACCTGATGGCCGCCAACCTGACCAACCAGGTGCGCGGCATCGCCGAGGTCGTGACCGGCGTCGCCAACGGCGATCTGACGCGCAAGCTGGTGGTGGAGGCGAAAGGCGAGATTGCCGCGCTGGCCAACACCATCAACGGCATGATCGGCACGCTCGCCACCTTCGCCGACCAGGTGACCAACGTGGCGCGCGAAGTGGGCACCGAAGGCAAGCTCGGCGGCCAGGCCAGCGTGCCCGGCGCCGCCGGCCTGTGGCGCGACCTCACCGACAATGTGAATCAGCTGGCTGCCAATCTCACCACCCAGGTGCGCGCCATCACCGAGGTTGCCACGGCCGTGACCAAGGGCGACCTCACGCGCTTCATCGCGGTGGAGGCCTCGGGCGAAGTCGCGGCGCTCAAGGACAACGTCAACGAGATGATCCGCAATCTCAAGGACACCACCCAGAAGAACAACGAGCAGGACTGGCTCAAGACCAACATCGCCCGCTTCAACCGCCTGCTGCAGGGCCAGCGCGACATCCGCAACGTGTCGAACCTGATCCTGTCGCAGCTGGTGCCGCTGGTGAACGCGCAACAGGCGCTGTTCTACCTGACCCGGCAGACCGAGGGCGAGAACGTGCTCGAGCTGGTGGCCAGCTACGCGGCCCCGAGCCGCCGTCCGCCGCCGGACCGGCTGAAGCTGGGCGAAGGACTGATCGGCCAATGCGCCGTGGAAAAGCGCAGCCTGCTGTTGAACGAGGCACCGCCGGCCTACATGGAGATCAGCTCCGGCCTGGGCGAGGCCCGCCCCGTCAGCCTGATCGTGCTGCCGGCGCTGTTCGAAGGCGAGGTCAAGGCGGTGCTGGAGCTGGGCTCGTTCGAGCGTTTCAGCACCATCCACACGCTGTTCCTGGACCAGCTGATGGAGAGCATCGCCATCGTGCTCAACACGCTGGCCGCGAACATGCAGACCGAGGTGCTGCTGGCGCAGTCGCAGCTGCTGACGCGCGAGCTGCAGAGCCAGCAGATCGAGCTGAAGGACACCAACGACCGTCTGGAGCAGCAGGCAACCACGCTGCAGCGCTCCGAGGATCTGCTGCGCGCCCAGCAGGAAGAGCTGCGTGGCAAGAACGAGGAGCTGGTGGAGAAGGCCAACCTGCTGTCCTGGCAGAACAAGCAGGTGGAGGCCAAGAACCAGGAGGTGGAGCGCGCCAAGGAGCAGCTCGAGGAGAAGGCCGAGCAGCTGGCGCTCACTTCCAAGTACAAGTCCGAGTTCCTGGCGAACATGTCGCACGAGCTGCGCACGCCGCTGAACAGCCTGCTGATCCTGTCCAAGCTGCTGGCCGACAATGCCGACAGCAATCTCACCTCCAAGCAGATCGAGTTCGCGCAGACCATCAATCGCGCCGGCACCGAGCTGCTGGCCCTGATCAACGACATCCTGGACCTGTCCAAGATCGAATCCGGCACGGTGACGCTGGACATCGGCACGGTGCATTTCGCGGAAGTGGTCGACAACCTGCAGCGCGGCTTCGAGCAGGTGGCCAGCGACCGGCACCTGGCGTTCCGGATCGAGCTGGACGCGGACCTGCCGCGCGCCATGGTCACGGACGAGAAGCGCCTGCAGCAGATCATCAAGAACCTGCTGTCGAACGCCTTCAAGTTCACGCACGAGGGCGAAGTGGTGTTGTCGATCCAGCGCGCCGCCAGCGGCTGGAGCACGGGCAATCAGCTGCTCAACAAGGCTCCCGCGGTGGTTGCGTATTCAGTGAGGGACAGCGGCATCGGCATTCCCGGCGAGAAGCTGCGCGTCATCTTCGAAGCCTTCCAGCAGGCCGACGGCACCACCAGCCGCAAGTACGGCGGCACCGGTCTGGGTCTGTCCATCAGCCGCGAGATCTGCCGCCTGCTCGGCGGCGAGATCACGGTGCAGAGCACTCCCAGCCACGGCAGCTGTTTCACTTTGTATCTGCCGCTGATCTATGAATACGCCAGCAAGCCGCCGCTGGTGCATCAGGCGCCGCCGCTTTTCGCCCTGACCGCGCCGCCCTCGCCGGGCGGCGTCAATCCCGACACGACACCGCTGCTGGTCACTGCCGAGCTGACCGACGACCGGCGCGAGATCCAGCCGGGCGATCCGGTCCTGCTGGTCATCGAGGACGACCCCAAGTTCGGACAGATCCTGCTCGACCTGGCGCACGACCGCGGCTTCAAGGCGGTGGTGTCCGCGACCGGCAGCGGCGCGCTGCCGCTGGTGCGCCGTTTCAGTCCGTCGATGATCACGCTCGACATCAACCTGCCGGACATGGACGGCTGGCGGCTGCTCGACATCCTCAAGCGCACCGCCGAGACCCGCCACATTCCGATCCACATCATCTCCGTGCAGGACCCGCGCGACCGCGGCATGCAGATGGGCGCGTTCTCGGTGCTGGAGAAGCCCGTCGATCGCGCCACGCTGCAACAGACGCTGGCGCGCAGCGAGGAATTCCTGGCGCGCGAAGTCAAGGAAATGCTGCTGGTCGAAGACGACGAGCTGCAAAGCAACGAGATCGCCGAGCTGATCGGCAACGGTGACGTGCGGCTGACCCGCGTCGTCACCGGGCGCGAGGCGCTGGAGAAACTCTCGCAGCAGCATTTCGATTGCGTGGTGCTCGACCTGGTGCTGCCCGACATGGACGGCATGACGCTGATCGAGACCATCCGCCGCCAGACCCCGTATCGCCTGCCGGCCATCATTCACACCGCCAAGGACCTCAATCCGCAGGAGGAGGCCAAGCTGCGCACCCTGGCGGAGTCCTTCATCGTCAAGAGCCCGGAATCCACCCAGCAGCTGTTCGACGAGACCGCGCTGTTCCTGCACCGGGTGGTCGAAAAGCTGCCTTCGGAACAGCGGCGCATCATCGAGCGCGCCCGGCGTCGCGAGCCCGGCCTGGCCGGCCGCAAGGTGCTGATCGTCGACGACGACATCCGCAACATCTTCTCGCTCACCGGCGTGCTGGAGCAGCACGACATCGAGGTGTTGCACGCCGAGAACGGCCGCGACGGCATCGCCATCCTGGAGCGCTCCGGCGACATCGACATGGTGCTGATGGACGTGATGATGCCCGACATGGACGGTTACGAGACCATGCGCCACATCCGCGCCCGCGAGCAATTCCGCAAGCTCCCCATGATCGCGATCACCGCCAAGGCCATGAAGGGCGACCGCGAGAAATGCATCGAGGCCGGCGCCTCGGAATACATGTCCAAGCCGGTCGACGTGGATCAGCTGGTTTCGATGATGCGGGTATGGCTGCGTCGCGTCTGAAAGGCGCCGAGTACGGCGGGGGCGCTGCGGCGTACCAGCCGCCGACGGAAGCGCGCGCCACCAAAGCGACCATCCTGGTCGTCGATGACGAGGTCAGCAACCGCTACGCGCTGGCGCAGGTGCTGGCCGACCTGGAGGAGAACGTCATCGAGGTCGCCTCCGGCGAGGATGCGTTGCGATTCCTGCTGCGCCAGGACTGCGCCGTCATCCTGCTCGACGCCAACATGCCCGGGCTGGACGGCTATGTCACCGCCGAGCTGATCCGGCGCCGCGAGCGTTCGCGCCACATTCCCATCATTTTCGTCAGCGCCATCGACAAGGACGACCGGCACGTGCGCCACGCCTATGCGCTGGGCGCGGTCGACTACGTGTTCAAGCCGGTCGATCCGGTGATCCTGCGCTCCAAGGTGTCGGTGCTGGTCGAGCTGTTCAAGAAGAACCTCGAGGCGCAGCGCGTAGTGCAGTTGGAGCGCTTCCTGCTGGAGGAAAACTTTCGCATCCGCCAGGAGAAGCTCGAGACCGAGAAGCAGCTGCGCCAGAGCGAGGCTCGTCAGACGGTGATCCTGCGGGCGCTGCCCATCACGCTTTACAGCACCAGGCTGGACCAGCAGTTCGCCGGCCCGCGCTTCATGAGTGAGGCGACCGCGCACGCGGTCGGGTTCTCGCCGGAAGAGCTCATCGAGAAGACCAGCTTGTGGACCTCGCGCATTCACCCGGAAGACTGGCCACGCGTGCAAGCGGAAGTGGCGGCGATCACCGAGGGTGATGCGCTCGCCACGGAGTACCGCTGGCTCTGCGCCGACGGTTCGCAGCGGGTTTTTCTGGATCGCGCCGTGCTGATCCGCAATGAGGAGGGCTGGCCGCTGGAAATTCTCGGCGCCTGCCTGGACGTCACCGAGCGGCGGCGCGTCGAACATCAGCTGTTCCAGGCACAGAAGATGGAAGCCGTCGGCCAGCTCACGGGCGGCATTGCCCATGATTTCAACAACATGCTGACCGTGGTGATCGGCAACCTGGACTCGCTCACGCGCGGGCTCAAGGATCGGGACCGCAACCATGAACGGGCGCAGATGGCGCTGGCCGGAGCGCTGAGCTGCGCCGAGCTCACGCGGCGGATGCTCGCGTTCGCGCGGCGTCAGCCGCTGCAGCCCAAGCCGGTGCACCTGGGACGCATGAGCCAGAACATGGCGCGGATTCTCGGGCGCACCCTGGGCGAAGGCATCGGCATCGAAGTGCGCGCCGATCCGGAGCTGTGGCCGGTGCTGGCCGACCCGGCGCAGGTCGAATCCTCGCTGATCAATCTGGCGGTGAATGCCCGCGATGCCATGAACGGCAGCGGCAGGCTGATCATCGACGTGCGCAATCTGCACGTCGAGCAATCCGGGGCCGAAGTGCCACTGGGTGACTTCGTGGCGCTCACGGTCATGGATACCGGCGTGGGCATGTCGCAGGAAGTGTTGAACCGCGCGCTGGAGCCGTTCTTCACCACCAAGAAGATGGGGCACGGCACCGGGCTGGGCCTGAGCATGGTGTACGGCTTCGTCAATCAGTCCGGCGGCCACGTGCGCATCGACAGCGCGCCCGGGCGCGGTACCAGCGTGCGGCTGTACCTGCCGCGAACCGAGGAGCAGTTGCAGCCCGAGACCCAGTTGGTCGACGAGGGTGCCCGGACGTTTTCCGGCGGCGGCCGCACGGTGCTGCTGGTCGAAGACGATGCCGCGGTGCGCAACGTCACAGCGATGCTGCTCAAGGACCTGGGATTTGCGGTCATCGAAACCGACAACGGCGCGCGCGCGCTCGACATCATCGAGCGCGAGCCGACAATCGATCTGCTGTTCACCGACATCGTCATGCCGGGCGGCATGAGCGGCTTCGAGCTGGGCCGCCTGGCGCGCGAACGCCGCGACAATCTGCCGGTGCTGTACGCGACGGGCTATGCGGCTTCGTTCAGCGCATCCGAGGCCGACGCCGACGTGCTGGCCAAGCCGTATCGCGACATCGAGTTGATGACGAAGTTGCGCACGCTGATGGCGCCGAAGCCGCGATTTCCCCCGCGCACGAACTGAGCAGGTTTCTTGTCCATTCCCACGTCTTCGAGCATCTTTCCCTCTCCCAGGGAGAGGGTAGGGTGAGGGTCCGCGATCCTATCCAGCATCGTTGACCCTCACCGCGCTGCGCGCCGCCTCTGCCTGGAGGTAGAGGCGGGTAGGGAATCAGCCCGCCGCCTTCTCGGGCAAAGCCACGGACAGTTCCAGCACCTCGTGGCCGTCTTCCTTGTCCAGGTTGATCTGGATGGCTTCCGGATCGACGTTGACGTACTTGCGGATGACTTCCAGCAGTTCGCGGCGCAACAGCGGCAGGTAGTCCGGGGCGCCGCGGGTGCTGCGCTCCTGGGCGACGATGA
>DATMEZ010000132.1:0-4620 GCA_035556415.1 Povalibacter sp. | reverse complement strand
AGCGGCGCTTGGAGCCGCCCAGCACCTTGATGCACATCAGGCTGCGCGCGCCACTGTTGTCGGCGGCATTGAGCAATGTCTGCATCTGAATCATGGCGTCACGTCTCCCTGGACCGCACGGCTGATCACCCGCACCAGGCGGAAGCTCTTGTGACGCGACAGCGGCCGGCACTGCTCGATGGCCACCACGTCGCCCTCACGGCTCTCGTTGTTCTCGTCGTGAGCGAGATAGTGAGTGGAGCGGCGCAGATACTTGCCGTAGACCGGATGCGGCACATAGCGCTCAACCATCACGGTGATGGTCTTCTGCATCTTGTTGCTCACCACCTTGCCGGTGATGGTCTTGGCAGCCTTGGCCGGCGCATCGGGCGCCGCGGCAACCTCAGCCTTGGCTGACTTCGCTTGCTTGCTCATGCTTATTTACCTTTTCCCGCGGCCGCCGCGCGACGCTGTTCAGCCTGCACCGTCTTGAGGCGCGCGATATTGCGGCGCACCTTGCTGAACTGGTCGGGCTTCGCCGCCTGGCCGGTGGCCCGTGCCATGCGGAGATTGAACTGTTCGCGACGCAGATCCAGCAGTTCTTTCTGCAGATCGGCCACGCTCTTCTGCCGGTATTCTTTCGCGCTCATTTAACGCACCTGTCGCGTAACGAACTGGGTATCCACCGACAGCTTCGAAGCCGCCAAGCGGAACGCCTCACGCGCGACCGCCTCGGTCACGCCTTCCATTTCGAACAGCACCTTGCCGGGCTTGACCTTGGCCACGTAATACTCGACGTTGCCCTTGCCGCTACCCATACGCACTTCCAGCGGCTTCTTGCTGATCGGCAGATCGGGGAACACACGCACCCAGATCTGGCCGCCGCGCTTCACATAGCGGGTCATGGCACGACGCGCAGCTTCGAGTTCGCGCGCAGTCATGCGCGCACGGCTCACGGCCTTCAGGCCGAACTCGCCGAACGCGACATAGTTGCCGCCCTGCGCGAGGCCGGCATTGCGGCCCTTGAACGCCTTGCGGTACTTGGTTCTTTTCGGTTGCATCATGATGAAGTTACTCGCTCAGCGCCGCCGTCAAGCCGTCTGTTCGGCCGGGGCAGCCGCCGACTGGGCATCGGCCGATTCCGTCGACACGTCCTGCTTGTTGAATACTTCGCCCTTGAAGATCCAGACCTTGACGCCGATGATGCCGTAGGTGGTCTTGGCTTCCGCCAGGCCGTAATCGATCTCGGCGCGCAGGGTGTGCAGCGGCACACGGCCTTCACGGTACGACTCGGTACGCGCGATTTCCGAACCGTTCAACCGGCCCGAGGCGCGCACCTTGATGCCGAGTGCGCCGATACGCATGGTGTTGGTGACGGCGCGCTTCATGGCGCGACGGAACATGACGCGGCGTTCGAGCTGCTGGGCAATGCCGTCGGCCACCAGTTGGGCGTCCAGCTCGGGCTTACGGATTTCGGCGATGTTGATGCGCACGTCGCCCACCGGCATCTTCATGATCTTGGCGACCAGAGCGCGCAGCTTCTCGATGTCCTCACCCTTCTTGCCGATCACGATGCCCGGACGAGCCGTGTGAATCGTGATGTTGACCTTGCGCGCGGCACGCTCGATCTGCACGCGGCTCACCGAGGCTTCCGCCAGCTTCTTCTTCAGGAACTCGCGCACCTGAAAATCGGTATAGACGTGCGCCGGAAAATTCCGGGTGGAGGCGTACCACTTGGAGTTCCAGTCGCGCGTGATGCCGAGGCGGAAACCGATCGGATTGACTTTCTGACCCATAGTTGACTCGCGTTGCTTCGCTTTGAGCGGTCGCTGACCGGTTAATCCTGCTTGCCGTCGCCGACTGTCACGATGATGTGGCTGTTGCGCTTCCAGATACGCGTGCCGCGTCCCTTGGCACGGGCGGCAAAGCGCTTGAGCACCGGCGCGGTGTCCACCGTGATGGCCTGCACCTTGAGCTCGTCCACATCGGCGCTGAGATTGTTCTCGGCGTTGGCGATGGCGGATTCCAGTACCTTGCGCACCAGCTCGGCACCCTTCTTGGGGGTGAAACGCAGCGTGTTGAGCGCCAGGCCAACCGGCTGACCACGCACCATGTCGGCGATCAGCCGGCACTTCTGCGGAGAAATCCGTGCGTACTTCAATTTAGCCGCAACTTGCATAATCAGGCTCCCGACTTCTTGTCGCCCGAGTGGGACTTGAAGGTGCGCGTCGGCGCAAATTCACCCAGCTTGTGACCGACCATGTTTTCGGAGACCAGCACCGGCACGTGTTGACGGCCGTTGTGCACGGCGATGGTCAGACCCACCATGTCGGGCAGAACCATGGAACGACGCGACCAGGTCTTGATCGGACGGCGGTCGTTCTTTTCCGCGGCAACGCGCACCTTCTTGGCGAGGTGCAGATCGACGAACGGACCTTTCTTGATCGAACGAGGCACTGTCAGCTCCTCAAATTAGCTGCGACGCCGCAGGATCATGCTGGCGGTACGCTTGTTGCGGCGAGTCTTCTTGCCCTTGGTGTTCCAACCCCAGGGGCTGACCGGATGCGGGTTACCCTGACCGGACTTGCCTTCACCGCCACCGTGCGGGTGATCCACTGGGTTCATGACCACGCCACGCACCGTCGGACGGATACCGCGCCAACGGATCGCACCGGCCTTGCCGTAGCTGCGCAGGCTGTGCTCGTCGTTGGACACTTCACCGATGGTCGCGCGGCAGTCGACATGCACCTTGCGCATTTCGGTCGAACGCAGACGAATCGTCGCGTAAGAACCTTCGCGCGCCGCAAGTTGCGCCGAGCCGCCGGCACTGCGTGCCAGCTGACCGCCCTTGCCGGGCTTGAGCTCGATGCAGTGGATGGTGGTACCGATCGGGATGTTGCGCAGCTGCAGGGTGTTGCCCGCCTTGATCGGCGCTTCCGGACCGGACTGGATGGTGTCGCCCGCCACCACGCCCTTGGGCGCGAGGATGTAGCGACGCTCGCCGTCCGCATACAACACCAGAGCGAGATGCCCAGTGCGGTTCGGATCGTATTCGATACGCTCGACCTTGCCGGGGATGCCGTCCTTGTTACGGACGAAATCCACCAGGCGGTAGCGCTGCTTGTGGCCACCGCCCTGGTGGCGCACGGTCTGGCGACCGGAATGATTGCGCGCGCCGGTGCGCTTCTTGGACACGACCAGCGACTGCTCCGGTCCGCCCTTGTGCAGGTGCGAACGCGAAATCGAGACCTGGAAGCGGCGGCCCGGCGAGGTAGGTTTTGACTTGATCAATGCCATGATGACTGATCCTTAACTTCAGGCTTCGGCGCCGGACAGGTCGATGCTCTGGCCCGGAGCGAGGCGCACATAAGCCTTCTTGAAATCCTGGCGCTGGCCGAGACGCTGGCCGAAACGCTTCTGCTTGCCGCCGGTGTTCACCACGTTGACGTAGTCAACCTTGACTTCGAACATCAGCTCGACCGCCGCCTTGATCTCAGGCTTGCTGGCGTCGCGACGCACGCGAAACACGAACTGGTTCGCACCTTCGGCGATGCGGGCGCTCTTCTCGGACACGTGCGGCCCGAGCAGCACGGTCATCAATTTTTCCTGACTCATGCGAGCCTCTCTTCAAGCAGGCGGACCGCACCGACGGTCGCAACCACGTTTTTGTGACGCGCCAGGCTCACCGGGTCGATGGCGCTGACCGGCAGGACGTTGACGTAAGGCAGGTTGCGCGACGCCAGGTCCAGCTTCTCGTCGTGCGCCTCGACCAGCACCAGCACGTCGTTGCCCACGCCCAGATCGCTCAGCTGGCTCACCAGCAGCTTGGTCTTGGGGGCTTCGAGCTCAAAGCTGTTGACCACCGCCAGGCGCTCCTGACGGGCCAGTTCGGACAGCATGACCTGGATCGCGGCGCGGTACATCTTGCGATTGACCTTCTGCCCGTAATCGCGAGGCCGTGCGGCGAACGCCCGGCCGCCGCCCACCCAGATCGGGCTGCGGATGGAGCCGGCGCGGGCCTGACCCGTGCCCTTCTGGCCCCATGGCTTCTTGCCGCCGCCGCGCACTTCGGCGCGCGACTTCTGCCGTTTGGTGCCTGCGCGGCCGGCGGCCATGTAGGCCGTCACCACCTGGTGCACCAGAGTTTCGTTGTATTCACGCGCAAACGTGGCGTCCGACACTTGGACGTCCTGCGGCTGCGCACCCTTGACTACCAGCTTGAGTTTCATGGCGGTACTGCCTTGTTAGGGCTTATTTCTTGGCCGGGGCCGCGGCCTTGACCGGCGCCAGGCGCTTGCGCGCCGCCTGGCCGGCGACCTTGACCGACGGACGAACGATGACCTGGCCACCGGGAGCGCCTGGGACGGCGCCACGGATCAGCAGCAGGTTGCGCTCTGCATCGACGCGTACCACTTCGAGGTTCTCGATGGTACGGCGCTGCACGCCCATATGGCCCGACATACGCTTGCCACGGAACACGCGGCCCGGGGTCTGACGCTGGCCGATGGAGCCCGGCGAACGGTGCGAAACCGAGACACCGTGCGTGGCGGACAGACCACCGAAGTTGTGACGCTTCATGGTGCCGGCGAAGCCCTTACCCGTGGTGGTGCCGGTGACGTCGACGATCTGGCCGACGCTGAA
>DATMEZ010000131.1:0-17058 GCA_035556415.1 Povalibacter sp. | reverse complement strand
CTCATGGTGCCTGGATCGACGTTGATGTACGGATCCAGCTTGACCATGCTCACCTTCAGACCGCGCGCTTCGAGAATGGCGCCCAGCGAGGCGGCGGCGAGGCCTTTTCCCAATGAGGAAACGACACCGCCAGTCACACAGATATAACGAGTCATCGGAGGCACCGTCGCTCGAGAAGATGAAAGGAAAAATTCGGCTGATGCACTGCGTGGCAGCATGCAATGCGTGCAACGCCGTGTTCACGACGGGAGCACAGTCTATCGGAATCACTCAGGTGAGGAAAGGAGGAAAAGCGCTCGTACGCGCTCAGGTGACGCCCCTTTCATCAGCCATCGACGCGACCGGCATCCATTCCCTGCACCGCTGCAATCGGCGGGCGGTCCTGCCATACGACCCGCATCCCTTCCTCGTCGCCGCGCGCCGCAAATTCCTGCGCTATCCACAGATCACCGACGGCAACGAGCTGGCCCCCGGCATGCAGCAAAGGCAGCCGGCCGCGCCACCACGGCAGGATATCTGCATCCTGCATCAGCTTTTTCAGTTTGCGATGGTGATCCCGGCCCGCGGTTTGCAGTGACTCGCCGCCGTGACGGAAAGTCACGCTCAGATACGGCGGCAATTTCGCTCGTACCAATCCGGCACCGCGCGCGTTCTGCATCCGCAGCAAGCCCAGGCTGTCGGGTAGCAAGAATTCCCGGCTCCAGTCCCACTCGAACGCCGTGTCTCGCGGTAGCGCCGGCGGCAACTGCGGGGCCGCGTACAGAAGTCCCCGATGACGGCGCACTTCGAAGCCATCCCATTCGACGCACGGCAGACGATCTTCCTGAGCCGCCAGCATGTCGTGCTCCAGCGAAAGCAGCTTGTGCGTCGAAGGCAGCCGCGCACCGTGCAATCGCAGCCAATAGCGCAACAGATTGCGGCGACGCGGGCCATCGAGCATTGCCAATGCGTCCACCCGTAGACAGGGACCGACAGCAGCAGCGGCGTGATCCGAAGCGGCCAGCGCATCGAGCAGAGTGCCGGCCTCGCCGAGATGCCCCGCCGAACGCACCGCGCTGTGCGCAATACCCGGCCAGCGCTGCCGCAAAGCCGGGATGACTTCGTGGCGCAGGTAATTGCGGCTGAAGCGGCTCTCGTCGTTGGAAGGATCCGTGACCCATGACAGGCCCTGCGCCCTCGCCCATTCCTCCAGCTCAGCGCGGGTGAATTCCAGCAGCGGCCGCAAATGCCAGCCTTCGCCGAAAGCCTGGCACGCCGGCATCGCCGACAGGCCACCGACGCCGGCGCCACGTGCCAGGGCCAGGAGCAGCGTTTCCAGCTGGTCGTCGGCGTGATGGGCTGTCAGCAGCACGTCGCCAGGCCCGATCAGCGAACGCAGAGCCTGGTAACGGACGGTCCGCGCCGCCGCTTCGATTCCCATCGGGGGATCTGGCGGGACCTGAACCGGCTGGAAAGCGAAATCGACGCCCACTTCGGCAGCAACGTCGGCGCAGTGTCTGCGCCAGTCGGCCGAGCGCAACTGCAACTGATGATCGATATGAACGGCACGCAGTGTGTAGACGCCCAGGGGCTGCTCGCGAATGGCAGCTGCGAGCGCGTGCAAAAGGACCGTCGAATCCAGTCCGCCGCTGAAAGCGACACAGAACCGGCCGCTGGCCGACGCCGGCAGATGTCTTTGAATACGGGCAAGCAGCGCTGCGGGGGAAAAAGGCATGAAACCTTGACCAATCTCCGATCTGCCGCCGGTCCTGCAACCGGCAGCGGCGAGCCTGACACTGCAGCTTCAGCCGCTTGCCCAGGGCAGGCAGGTCGATCGCAGCCGGCTACCCTTCGCTGAAGACACCGTAGCCGCGCAGCCGCTTCTCGCGCGCGTTCATCAGCTGGTCGATGGGCATGGATTGCAGCTCATGGAGGTGACGCAGCAAGGTGTCCTTGAGGCTGTCGGCCATGGCCTGCGGGTCGCGATGCGCGCCGCCGAGCGGCTCCTTGACGACTTCGTCCACGACGCCGAGCTTGGCGATGCGCTCGGCGCTCACGCCCATGGCTTCGGCCGCGAGGTCTTTCTTGTCAGCACTGCGCCAGAGAATGCCGGCACAGCCCTCGGGGGAAATCACGGAGTAGATGCTGTACTGGAGCATCAGCAGCCGATCGCACACGCCGATCGCCAGTGCGCCGCCGGACCCGCCCTCGCCGATCACGACGCTGATGATGGGCACCTTGAGATTCGACATCTCCAGCAGATTGCGCGCGATGGCCTCGCTCTGGCCGCGCTCCTCGGCACCGACTCCCGGATAGGCGCCGGAAGTGTCGATGAAGGTGATCAGCGGCATCTGGAATTTCTCGGCCAGGTGCATCAGGCGCAGCGCCTTGCGATAGCCTTCGGGCTTGGGCATGCCGTAGTTGCGGCGCACCCGCTCCTTGGTATCGCGACCCTTCTGCTGGCCGATGATCATGATCGGCTGGCCGTCGAGCCGCGCCGGGCCGCCGACGATGGCGTGATCGTCGGCATACATGCGGTCGCCGTGCAGCTCCTGGAAATCGGTGAGCATGGTGCTCACGTAATCCAGGGTGTAGGGGCGCTGCGGGTGGCGTGCCAGCTGGGCGATCTGCCACTGGCTCAAGTTGGAGAAAATGCTGGTGGTGAGCGTCCGGCTCTTGGCGCGCAGGCGCGCAATTTCTTCGCCGATGTTCACTTCGGCGTCGTTCGAGACGAACTTCAGCTCGTCGATCTTGGCCTCGAGCTCGGCGATCGGCTGCTCGAAATCCAGAAAATTCATTGCCATACGGCGTGGGGTCCACTCATTGAGCAGCGCGGAACATAAAGGGAGAACCGGCCGCTGGCAACTGCCGTGAGCGGCCGGGCGGCTCGGGCACCGCCCTGCTGCGCCCGCCATTTGGCTCGCCGGGGCCACCCCTGACCCCGCATATCCGAACCCGCATGGCTAGGGCAGCGGACTGAAAATCCGCTGCTCCGGCTCGATCCCAGGCGCATAGCCTCGACCAGGCGTCCAGACCGACTGGCCTATTCCGTGTCCGGCGGACCGCCGCTGCGCGCCAGGTCCTGCTGGTTCACCTTCTCCACGTTGAAGCGCCCGGCACGCTCGCTCATGGTCTTCAGGACCTCCTCCAGGGGCGGCGGCTCATCCTTGATCCAGCGCAGCGGATTGATCCGCGCCACCACGAAAGCACGCAGGTAAGGACTGACCAGCCCACGTTGCTTGAGCTTGTCGATCACCTTGACGATGAGCTGATCCAGCTCGAACAACTGCTGCGCCCGCCGCTCGTGAACCGCAATCGATTTGCGCAGCGGCTCGCTGGAAAACTCCATCAGCCGGCGCAGGATCGGGTGATAGGCGCCGCCGGAGAAATTGCCCTTGCGTTCGTAGCACAGGCCGAGCGTCACCAGCGCCGGATCCTCCAGGTAGAAGGCGAAGTCGCTTTCGGGACGGCTCGCGTCCTCCTCGATCAGTCCCTGGTAGATGCGAATGACTTCCAGGGAGCGCTCGCGCAGGTTGTGAGCCTTCTCGGTGTTGAGCGCCAGGATCTGCCAGGCGATCTCCCGCTTCGGCACCAGCAGCGCGATGATGGATTTGCCGCCAAGCCGCCGCAGCGCCTCCAGGCGGTGGCGGCCGTTGGGCGTCCAGAAGCCCTGGCCCGGCGCGGTGATGGCGATGACCGGATCGAGGAACAGACCGGTACGGTCGATCACTTCCGAGAGCTTCTTGTGATGCGCATCGGACAGGTCGCGCTGGAACGGCGTGGGCTCGATGCTGTCGATCGGCAATGCGGCCAGCAGCAGCGGATTGCGGCCGAGCGGCTCGTAGTAGCAACCGATGACGACTCCGCCTTCGTCCTGCACGCGCTGCGCCACTTCCGCAGCAGGCGCCGGCATTACGTCGATGCGGCAATCCTCGGGCTGGATGCCACGCGTTCGCGGCGCAGCCTTCTTCGGCGTTCTGCGGCGGACTGGCGCACGCTTCTTGCCGGACGATTTCTTCCTGGCGGCAGGCATGGTTAGCTCGTTCGTTTACGAAAACGGCCTTCGATCCTCGACATGAAGAGTAACCGCACGGGCGCGGTTCGGGAAACCGCGGTGACGCCCGCCTGCGAAGCAGTATGGCACTTCGTACGACGCTGCCATCAGCGGGCTGCAGAGGCATGAACTGCACGTGGCAGACACGGCGAGGGAACCGACGGCCCCTGGGGGCGTTGATTTCAGGTACCGACGTAAGTCGTACCTGACCTCGACTGCTCAACTTTTGGAGGCTCTGCCATGAAAAACGGCAGCGCATTGCGCTCACCGATGAAGGACCTGCACAAAGACCTGCGCGCCGTAGCGCGCGATACCGAAGACCTGCTCAAGGTCACCGCGGAGATGACCGGCGATCGTGTCCAGGAAGTGCGTTCGCGTGCTCAGGAATCACTGCGCAACACGTACGATCACTTGTATAACCGCCGAATGCGGCGGCGCGTGCGCCGCATGGCACACGATGCGGATTCCTACGTACGCGATCACACCTGGAGCGTGGTCGGCGTTGCCGCCGGCGTCGCGCTGCTGGTTGGATTGCTCATGCGTCGCGATTGAGACAGACGCGGATCGTTACCGGAGCGAACATGGCCAACGACGCACGCATTGCCGAAATCATCGCAGACCCGACCAAGCGTTATCAGTCGCCGCAGCAGGTGCTCGACGATCCGGCGCTGAACCTGGAAGACAAGCGGCGCATCCTGGAATCGTGGAAGACCGATGCGCAGCTGCTGTCCACTGCGACCAACGAGAACATGACCGGCGGCGACTCGCCGCTGCCGGTACTGCAGGACGTGAACCTGGCGCTGGAGAAGCTGGAAAAGCTCAGCGGCCCGGTGAACTGATCACTCGCGCACGTTCAGCAGATTCGCCGGCGAGTACTGATCCGTGAGCAACCGCGCTCGCGGATTCCAGTCCTGCCGCGTCGTGAACAGCGGCAACAACTTGTCCGTCTCCACACCCAGCGGCGTCAGCTGCGCCTCGTAAATACGGCTGTTGGCTTCGAGCTGCTGCGACGTCGGCAACGGCCCGTTCGCCCACAGGATCACCCGGTTGTCGCGCTTGAGATTGAAGAACGTGCCGAACACCGAGGCGTAGGTCACCGATTCGTGATCGTACAGGCGGCTCGATGAGAACGTATTGGCCGCCAGCACCCCGCCCGGCGCCAGCAGCGTCTTCACTTCACGCAGGAACTCCTGCGTCAGCAGGTGCTCCGGAATGTACTCGTGATCGAAGGCGTCGAGCATGACCAGGTCGTACTGGCGCTTTTCGCGAATGGCGCGTTTCACGTAAACCCGGCCATCAGCCTCGATCACGCGCATGCGCTCGCTCGGTGTGAACGAGAAATACTGCTGCGCGACCCTGACCACGGCCGGATCGATCTCGACCACGTCGATGCGGACTTCGGGCAGGATTTTCGTCAGGATGCGCGGCAGTGTGCCGCCGCCCAGGCCGACGATCAGAACCGAACGCGGCTGCGGCTTCAGGTACAGCGCCCCCAGCATCATGCGCACATAGTTCAGCTCGATATGGTCCGGCCGGCGCATGTCCATGCACGACTGCCGGCCGATCCGGCACTGGCGTGTGAAGCACATGCAGCGTTGCGCGCCGGTTTCGTAAACGAGGACTTCGCGGTACAGCGAGCGTTCTGAATGCAGCAGTTTCTGTGTCTCCGCATGGGCCGGCGCCAGCGCCAGCAGGAATAGGAAGGTCACAAACGTTTTCACGATCGACTTCAGCATGATCACTCCCTGACCTCGCTGCCGGCGGCCATCGCCGTCACCGCGATCAGTGTCGAAATCCCAATGAGCGTCAGCAGGATCTGGTTCACTTCCAGCAGCAGCACCAGGTAGAACGAAGTGAGCAGCGTGCCCGCGGCGCTGCCGAACGTGGACACGAAATAGAGCTGCCCCGCATGCCGACCGGAGCTCTGCTGATCCGGCACCAGCAATCGGACCGCGTACGGGGAAATCATTCCCGAGAAAAACGTCGGTACCAGGAACAGGCCCGCGGCCGCCAGCAACGAGCCGAAGCGCGGATCCGGAACCGCGATCGAAACCGTGTCCAGCAATGCATCGCCGAAGAACAGGATCGGCAGCACCGTAACCGCCGCGACCAGCAACAGAGCTCCCAGCCGGCGCACGCTCGGCGCCAGCATCGAATAGCGCCCGCCCGCCAGGTAGCCGAGCGACAGCGCCAGCATGAACACGGTGATGATCGCGCCCCACACGTAGATACTGCTGCCGAAGGTCGGCGCCATCAGGCGTCCGCCCAGCAGTTCCACCGCCATGACGAAGAAACCGGACCAGCCGGCGATCAGGTAGCACAGGACAATTCGCAAAATTGGCTCGCTTCGTGAGACCGCGGCGCAGCGCCGAAAGTCCCGCAGCTTATGCGCCGCATTGCGTCGCGGCAATCCAATCACGCCCGCTGGCACTGATCCGACACCGTGCGCAGCTGCGCCGTCTTCGCAAAATTACGGCTTGCGCCTGCCGCGGACTTGGGTCCAAAGTGGCCGCGTGAATACCCAGGAGCTCACAGAAATACACCAGGCTCTGGCGGCCGTGCACGACGCGGTCGGTACGCTCACCTTCCCAGGCTGCGATCGGGACGACATGTTCGAGCTGATGGAGCGGGTCGAGGCGGAACTGGACGCTGCGCACCCCAACACCCAGGTCATCGGCACGTTCTTGAATTCGATCGCACGCAGTCTTCGCAACCAGCCCGAAGCCCGCGAGGCTTGCCTGCGCATCGAAGACGTGATGGAGCGAACCGGCCTGCCGAGCACCTGGCAAACCGGACTCTGAGGTAACCCGCCCTCACACCGCCGTGCCTCGCACGGCGCGCCGTTGCGCATCCAACCCATGCGCACCTGATCGAGCGCCACAGCCCCCGCAAACACCGCGGTCGTGGTCAGATCCCTCGTTTCGGGACCCTCAAAAACAGGATGTTTTTGCGGGAGCCTACAGGGACGTATTCACGGCGGTCCCGAAACGAGGGATCTGACCACGACCGCACGCCGTCCAACGAAGCTGCCGTCTCTTGATCTTCTTGGTTCTTGCTGCCGCCCTGCATTACGAGCCCGCGGTCCCCTCACCGCATCACCGGCTCCCCTTCCGCCGCGACAACCTCGATCTCATCCTGAACCGTGCCGCGCACCCTCGGCACGTCGCCGCGGGTCCAGAACGGATTGGAGAACTCGCGGTCCTCGCCCGGCGCCAACGCCAGCTCTACCCACTGCTGCCCCTGCCATAGCACCACGCAGCCGCTCGGGTCGAGCGCGCCCTCGTAACAATCGCGTCTCGCGATCCTCACCGTGAAGGACTTGAGCCTCATGTCGGCCGAGTGATTGGCAACATGCCCTTGCAGCTCGAACGGCGCACTCCCCGTCAGCCGCAGGTTCGTGGTTTCGAGCTGGTCCACCGGGAACGGGTTGACGACGGATCCAGGCGACATCGGGCTGCCCCGCGCCGGCAATTCCGTCGGCTCATGGCTGCGCAGACGCTGCAGCACACCCCAGCCGAGCATCAGTCCGAGCACGACGCCGCCAGCGATTGCGATGGGCCGCAGGCGCGGCACGGTCAGAGCGATGATCAGCAGGACGCTCGCCAGTACCCAATACACGATAAGGATCCGCAACGCTCGCACGACGTGAATGTCGTGCCCACACATTACAACAAGTCGGCTGCTGAACGGGCCGCCGCGTGCCACGGTTTGCAACCCGCACCAGGCACCGTGACTGTTGCACGGCCGCGCGGAAGTAAGGAACACTTCCGCCATGAAATCTCCTGCGAACAGGGTCGCCGACGGTGGCGGCATCGTGTATTCGACCGACGTCGGCGAGCGCTGCCCGAACTGCCTGCGCCCGGTGCGCGAGTGCGTTTGCAGGAAAGGCACGCCGGGAAAAACCAGCTCCGATGGCATCGTGCGCGTCAGCCGCGAAACCCAGGGCCGCAAGGGCAAGGGTGTCACGGTCGTGAGCGGCCTGGGACTGCCGCCCGCAGAGCTGGAAACACTGGCCACGCAGCTGAAGAAACACTGCGGCAGCGGCGGCAGCGCTGCGGACGGCCGCATCGAGATCCAGGGCGAGCACCGCGACCGCCTGATCGAAGAACTGACCCGGCGCGGCTGGAAAGCCAAGCGCGTGGGCGGATGACCGCGTCGACCGCCGATCATCGCCACCATGCCGACACCGATTTTCGCGCCCATTTCCGGGCCTGCCGTCATGCGCGCCGCGCATACGACTTCGCCGGGCGCACCGATTCCAATGCCCGGCCGGATTGCCGATGATCCGGCCACCGTCGACTCGACCCTTCAAGGAGCCTGTATGAAACTCATGCCCGCGATCCGAACCGCCCTGTTTGCAGCGACGCTGGCCGGCGTCGGGGCCGCGCTCGCCGCCCCGGTGACCTACAAGGTCGACCCGGCACACACCTACCCCAGCTTCGAAGCCGACCACATGGGCGGGCTGTCCACCTGGCGCGGCAAGTTCAACAAGAGCTCCGGCACGGTGACCTATGACAAGGAAGGCCAGGCGGGCACGGTCGACATCACGATCGACGTGGCCTCCATCGATTTCGGCAACGACCAGCTCAACGAGCACGCGCAATCGCCGGACCTGTTCGACACCGCCAAATTTCCCACCGCCAATTACAAGGGCAAGCTCGCCGGATTCAAGAACGGCGCACCCACCGAGGTGGACGGCACGCTGGAACTGCACGGCGTGAGCAAGCCGCTCAAGCTCAAGATCAACCATTTCCTGTGCAAGCCCAGCCCGATGACCAAGAAGGAAGTCTGCGGCGCCGATGCGTCCGGCAGCTTCAGCCGCGCCGACTTCGGCGTCGACTATGGCAAGGCCTACGGCTTCAACATGGACGTGAAGCTGCAGATCCAGATCGAGGCGGCACGCGCCGACTAAAGGCCGCACCCGAGCACGGCGGCCCGTTCAGCCAGGCGCGAACGGGTCGCCCGCTCCTGCCCCGCCTGTCGTCATTCCTGGTCTCAAAGCTACACAGGCACTGCACATGGCAGCCCGGAATTCCTAGCCGTCGAAGCTGCGCAGGCACTGCACATGGAAGCCTTCGGCGCCGACCAGCTGTGACAAACGCTCGGTCAGTTCCCGCCGCGGCCGCACCATCCACTCCTCCGACAGCACCAGGTCCGCACGCGCCGCGGAGCTCGCGTACTTGATCACGACCGCGCAGGAGCCGCCGCGATAGGGCCGCAGCACCTGCTCCAGCTCCCGCGCAAATCCGTTGTCGGCGTTGGCCGGCCAGCGGATGTACAGGCGGCGCCCGTAAGCCTCGCGCACCTCGTCGATGTCCTTGACGCTCTTGGCGTTGAGCCGCCAGCCATCGGAGAACTCATCGAAGCGCAGCAGCCCCTCCACCAGCAGGATGGCGCCCTTGCGGATCTGGGTGCGGTACTGCTGGTAGACGTCGTCGAACATCGAGGCTTCGACGCGGCCGCTGCGGTCGTCCAGCGTGAACACCATGCGCGGCCCGCGCTTGCCCAGATCGAACACCATGCCCGCGGCGGTGACCGGCTTGCCCTTGAAGCGGAAGCCTTCGTTGGGCGTGACCGCCGGCTTGTCGCTGGTGAAGTCGGCAATGGGCCCGCTGGTGAGCGGCTTCAGCTCGCGCTCGAAATCCTCGAACGGATGGCCGGTGAGATACAGCCCGAGCGTGTCGCGCTCGCCGTCGAGCCGCACGCGGCGGCTCCAGTCCGGCAGCGTTTCGGTCGCGACGACCACCGGCGCGCTGGACGTTGAATCCATCAGACCGAACATGTCGTTCTGTCCGACCACGCGCGCCTTGATGGTTTGATCGGCCAGTTGCATCGATGCCGGCAAGGCGTGCATCAGCGTGGCCCGATTGGCACCGAGCGAGTCCGCTGCGCCGGAACGGATCAGCGCTTCGAGCACGCGTCGATTGAGCTTGCCCTGGTCGCTGCGACGACATAGATCGGGCAGGTCGCGATACGGGCCGTTGGCCTGCCGCTCCGCCACCAGCATTTCGACCACCGCCTGGCCGACGCCTTTGATCGCACCGAGTCCGTAGCGGATGCTGCGCTCGCCGGACACCGTGAACATGTAGTGCGAATGGTTGACGTCCGGCGGCTCGACCTGCAGCCGCATGCGCCGCGCCTCGTCGATCAGCGTCACCACCTTGTCGGTCTTGTCCATGTCGGAGGACAGCACCGCGGACATGAACGCCGCCGGGTAATGCGCCTTGAGCCACGCAGTCTGATACGTCAGCAGCGCATAGGCGGCCGAGTGCGACTTGTTGAAGCCGTAGCCGGCGAACTTCTCCATCAGATCGAAGATGTGCGCGGCCGTGGCTTCCGGCACGTTGCGCGCGGTCGCACCCTCGATGAAGATCGAGCGCTGCTTGGCCATCTCCTCGGGCTTCTTCTTGCCCATCGCACGGCGCAGCAGGTCCGCGCCGCCGAGCGAATAGCCGGCCAGCACCTGCGCGATCTGCATCACCTGCTCCTGGTACAGGATGACGCCGTAGGTCGGCGCCAGCACCGGCTGCAGGTCCGGGTGCAGATAGTCGACCGGGCCACCGGCCTTGTCGTGCTTGCGCGCGATGAAGTCATCGACCATGCCGGACTGCAGCGGGCCGGGACGGAACAGCGCAACCAGCGCCACGATGTCCTCGAAACAGTCGGGCTGCAGGCGGCGGATCAGGTCCTTCATGCCGCGGGATTCCAGTTGGAACACCGCGGTGGTCTCGTGGCGCTTGAGCAGCTCGTAGGCGGCGGCGTCCTCCATCGGCAGCGCCGCAATGTCCAGCGGACCTTCGCCTTTCGCCTGGCGCTGTGTGTTGATGGTCTTGATCGCCCAATCGATGATGGTGAGCGTGCGCAGACCGAGGAAGTCGAACTTCACCAGGCCCGCCGCTTCCACGTCGTCCTTGTCGAACTGGGTCACCACGCTGGCGCCGTTCTCGTCGCAGAACAGCGGTGCGAAATCGGTGAGCACCGAGGGGGCGATGACGACGCCGCCAGCGTGCATGCCGGCGTTGCGCACCAGTCCTTCCAGCGCCATCGCCATCTGGATGACCGAGCGGGTCTCCTCCTCGACGTCGTAGCGCCGCTTGAGCTCCGGCTCCTTCTCCAGCGCGTCCTTGAGCGTGATGCCGAGCTCGAACGGGATCAGCTTGGCAATGGAGTCGGCGAAGCCGTAGCTCATGCCGTACACGCGTGCGACGTCGCGCACCACGGCCTTCGCCGCCATCGTGCCGTAGGTGATGATCTGCGAGACGCGCTCGCGCCCGTAGTGCTCGGCCACGTAGTCGATGACGCGATCGCGACCTTCCATGCAGAAGTCGACGTCGAAGTCGGGCATGGAGACGCGTTCGGGATTGAGGAAGCGCTCGAACAGCAGGTCGTATTGCAGCGGATCCAGGTCCGTGATGGTCAGTGCATAGGCGACCAGCGATCCTGCACCCGAGCCACGACCGGGCCCGACGGGCACGCCGTTCTCGCGCGCCCAGCGGATGAAGTCTGCGACGATCAGGAAGTAACCCGCGAATCCCATCTGGCAGATGACGCCGAGTTCGATCTGCAATCGCGACTCGTATTCTTCGCGCGGGATGGTCCGGCTCGCGGCAGGCTGTTCGGCCAGACGCTCCAGCCGCAATTTCAGGCCGCGTTGCGCTTCATCGCGCAGGAAATCTTCGGTGGTCATCTCCGACGGCACCGGGTAGGCCGGCAGCACCGACTTGCCCAGTGTCAGCTCCAGGCTGCAGCGCCGTGCGATCTCCACCGTGTTGAGCAACGCCTCAGGCACGTCGCGAAACAGCGCGGCCATCTCCTGCGGCGATTTCAGATACTGCTGCTGGCTGTAGCGGCGCGGCCGCTTCGGATCATCGAGCATCCAGCCTTCGTGAATACACACGCGCGCTTCGTGCGCCTGAAAGTCGTCACGCCGGATGAAACGCACGTTGTTGGTCGCGACCACCGGCACACCGCATTCGACCGCGAGCTCGAGTGCGCCACGAATGTAGTTTTCCTCGCCTTCGCGGCCGATACGTTGCAGTTCGATGTAGTAGCGGTTGTCGAACAGCGCCAACCAGCTCTGCAATGCCTCACGTGCGTCGTCCGTGCGCCCACCCATGATCGCGCGGCCGATGTCACCCTCGCCCGCCGCCGACAAAGCATTCAAACCGCGCACGGTGTCGGCAGTCAGCCAGCCACGATCGATGGTGGCGAGGCCCTTGTGCTGGCCTTCCAGATACGAGCGGCTGACCAGCCGCGTCAGGTTCTTGTAGCCGACGTCGTTCTGGCACAGTAGCACCAGGCGCGTCGGCTCGACCTTGTCGCCTGCTTCGCGAATCAGCAGATCCACGCCGATGACCGGCTTGACGCCGGCCGACTGCGCGGCGCGATAGAACTTCACCATCGCGAACAGATTGCTCTGGTCGGTCAGCGCCACCGCCGGCATGCCGGCGCGCGCCGCGACGTCCATCAGCCCGACACTGCCCTCGTTTTCGGCTGAGATGCGTACGACGCTATCGACCAGCGAGTACTCGGTGTGCAGGTGCAGATGAACGAAGGACATTTAGGCAGTGATGCGTAAGGCAGCGAGCCGGACCGGCTCGAAGCTGCGGCGGTGAATGATCGAAGGTCCGAGATTCTCCAACATTTCGCAGTGCTGTGGGGTGCCATAGCCCTTGTGGCCGGCGAATCCGTACTGCGGGTACAGCTGGTCCAGCTCCACCATCATCGCATCGCGCTTCACCTTGGCCAGGATCGAGGCGGCACCGATGCAGCTGCGCAGCGCATCGCCGTCGATGATGGCCTCGAACGTACAGTTGAACTGCAACCCGCTGAACGAGGGGCAGCGATTGCCGTCGATCTGCACGTGCGCCGGAGCGACATGCAGGCCCATCAGGGCACGGCGCATGGCCAGGTGAGTGGCTTCGAGGATGTTGAGGCAATCGATTTCCTCCACGTCCGCCCAGGCGACCGACCAGGCGATGGCGCTGCGGCGAATCTTGACCGCCAGATCCTCGCGCTGCGTCGCGGTCAACTGTTTGGAATCGCGAATGCCGCGGATGCGTCGACGCGGGTCGAGAATCACGGCGGCGGCGACTACCGGGCCGGCCAGGGGCCCGCGGCCGGCTTCATCGACGCCGGCGACCAGGCCGGGGGCGACCAGGGGCAGGTTCATTGTTGTTGGGCGCATCTCTTCATCCGATCGCTACGTGGTGGTCTGGTTCGAGAGCATGAAGAGTGGCTCTCGTTTGAGCATGTTGCGGCAGCGATTGGTGGCGTGGCGCTCGGGAAGCACGCCTCCGAGCGGAGGATGGAGAAATCAGCGGATTCTCGGCGTCGTTTTCGGCAATCGGCCTTGGGAAGAAACCCGTCAGGGCTGCGACAACACTGACGTTGCACCAGGAAACGCGTGCCAAAGCAGAAATCGAAACCTGGTACAAAACCCGCCCTGATTCCTTCTTCTCCGAAGCACCCTTCGCGAGCGCCACAGCACTATCCGGCTGCTGCGGTCTCGGCCGGGTCGTTCGTTCCGGGACCCTCAAAAACAGGATGTTTTTGCGGGAGCCTACAGGGATGTATTCACGGCGGTCCCGGAACGAACGACCCGGCCGGGACCGCAACACCGTCGAACGAAGCTGCTCTTGCGCTTCGTATCGCCTCACGACGCCGCACCCTGCACGGGCGAGCCGGATCGAAATCGCGTTCCAAGCGATCGCCACCGCCTTTCTCTCCACAACTGCGCACCTGGCCTTCGCCCGGCACACGCAGCCGCGGCGCAATAGCGCACTGCTTGGCGCCGCCGGAAGCGGTGCCTTGCGACACAAGCTGTCTTTCATCGGCTGTCAGTCCCGGCTAGTTGCTTGTCGCTGAGCGCTGGCGCATCAGCTCGACGATCGCCTGCGCGGCGCGGCTGCTTGCGTCGCGGCGCAGGGTTTCGTGAATGCGGGTGAAAGTTTGCACGAGCTCGGCTCGATCGGCACGTTCCAATTGCCCGAGCAGCGCCGGGCCCAGCACCTCGGCGCGGACCTGGTCGTTGAAGTACTCCGGCACCAGGGCGCGGCCGGCCAGCAGGTTGGGCTGGGCGAAGAACGGCGCCTTGAAGAGTTTCAAGCGCTTGAGAAGAAAACTGGTGAGCGCCCCCAGGCGGTAGGCCACCACCATCGGGCGTTTCACCAGGGTCGCCTCCAGGGTGGCCGTGCCCGACGCCAGCAGAATCGTGTCGCTGGCTGCCATCACTTCCTGTGCGCGGCCGTCGAAGATTTGTACGCGCTCGCGCACTCCGGCGCGATTGAGCGCCGATTCGAATACGCTGCGGACTCTCGCGCTCGCCATCGGCGCGATGAATCGAATGTCGGGCCGGTGCTGGGCGAGCCAGGCGACGGTTGCGGCGAAATCCGGGCTCAATCGCGTCACTTCGCCACCGCGGCTGCCGGGCAGTAAAGCGATATAGACGCCGGCTTCATCCAGACCCAGTGAGCGGCGCGCGGCCTGTGGATCGAGATGTAGCGGGATCTGGTCCGCGAGTGGGTGGCCTACGAACTCTGCGGCGACCGCGTGCTCGTCGTAGAACTTCTTCTCGAACGGCAGCAAGCAAAGCACCAGATCCACGGCCCGCCCGATCGTGCGCACACGGCCCTGCCGCCACGCCCAGATCTGCGGACTTACGTACTGGACAGTGGGAATGCCGTGCGCCTTGAGCTGCGGCGCCAGGCGCAGATTGAATTCCTTGGCGTCTACGCCGACATAGACGTCGGGCGGATCGGCGAGCACACGCTCGACCAGCTCGCGGCGTATGCGCAGCAACCGTGGCAGATGGGGAATGATCTCGAACAGCCCCATCACCGCGAGGCTCTCGGCGCGTTCCCAGGCTTCGCAGCCCGCAGCGATCATGCGCGGCCCGGCGATGCCGGCGAACCGGGCATCGGGCAAGCGTTCGCGCAACGATTCGATCAGCTTTGCAGCGAGATTGTCACCGGACGCCTCGCCGGCGACGAGGACGATGCGGGGAGCTCCGGCCGGCATCGAAGGCAGGCTACTTACGATGCGCCGCCGGCCACGAACGCCGGGGCACCGTTTTTCGTCTGCGGCCCACGGCCGCTCATCTCACGATCCCCACCCGCTCGCGTCGCGACGAGGTTTCGTTGAGGAAGGCGACGAAGGGTTCGAGCTCCGGCTGCTCCGCGGCACGGCGCATCAGCTCTTCGGTAGCATCCGCCAGCTTCAGCTTGGAGCGGTACAGCGTGCGGTAGGCCTCGCGAATGTTACGGATCTGCTCCGCCGTATAGCCGCGACGCTTCAGCCCCTCCGCATTCACGCTGTGCGGTTCAGCGGGACGGCCGACAGCCATGACGAACGGCGGCACGTCGCGCGTTACCGCGGTGTTGTTGGCGATGAAGGCATGCGCTCCGATCTTGCAGAACTGATGCACGCCGGCGAAACCGCCCAGGTGCACCCAGTCGCCCATTACCACGTGACCGCCGAGCGTGGCGTAGTTCGCCAGCACGCAGTGCGAGCCGATGACGCAGTCGTGGCCGACGTGCGAGCCCGCCATGAACAGGTTATCGCTGCCGATGCGCGTTACCAGCTGATCCTTGGTGGTACCGCGGTTGATGGTGCAGTTCTCACGGAATACGTTGCGCTCGCCGATCTCCAGGCGGGTTGGCTCGCCCTTGTATTTCAGATCCTGCGGCGCGGCGCCGATGGAGGCGAACTGGAAGATGCTGTTGCCGCGTCCGATGCTGGTCGGTCCGTCGATGACGACGTGCGGACCGATCCAGCATTCCGCGGCGATGTGAACGCCCGCACCGACGACGGTGTACGCGCCGATCTCCACGTCCGGCGCCACGACCGCGTCGGGGGCGATGATCGCTGTGGGATGGATGGCCATGCTGCTCGCGTCTACTTCCCGGTGCCCGGCGCCACCATCATCTCGGCGCTGGTGGCTTCCTCGCCGTTGACCTCGGCCACGGTCGAGAACTTCCAGATGCCGCGCATCGAGCGTTCCAGCGTCGCCTTGAGGATCAGCTGATCGCCCGGCTCCACCGGCCGGCGGAAACGCGCCTTGTCGATGCCGACGAAATACATGGGGCGCTGCGAGTCCGGGTACTCGCCAGCGGTGACGAAAGCCAGGATGCCGGCCGTCTGCGCCAGCGCCTCCAGGATGATGACCCCGGGGAACACCGGCCGGTGCGGAAAATGACCGGGGAAGAAATGCTCGTTGTAGGTCACGTTCTTGAGCGCGCGGATGGACTTGCCCGAATGGCATTCCAGCACGCGGTCCACCAGCAGGAACGGATAGCGGTGCGGCAGACGGCGCAGCACCTCGTTGATGTCCATGCTCAGGGGAGCGTCGCTCGCAGCCCGCTCCTTGTTGTCGTTTTCGCTCATTCGCTTTCCGATAGTGGCCCGATGGTGATTCGCTCGAGGTCAGGCCGGATCCTCGTCCGTGCCGTGCGCATCCGTCTCCAGCCGCCGGCCCAGCCTGCGCACTTCGCGGGCCAGCTCATCCAGGTGGTGGAAACGGGCGACATTCTTGCGAAATCGGCTGGTTTCGTCGATCGGCAAACCGCTGGAGTAATACCCCGGCTTGTGGATGCTGCCGGAAACGAACGACGTGCCGGTCAACACCACGTCGTCGCAGATGCTCAGATGGCCGGCGATGCCCACCATGCCGCCGATCATGCAGCGCTGGCCGATCACGGCGCTGCCCGAGATGCCGGTGCAACCGGCCACCACGGTGTGCGCACCGATCTGCACGTTGTGGGCAATCTGGATCTGGTTGTCGAGCTTGACGCCGTCGCCGATCAGCGTGTCCTCGATGGCGCCGCGGTCGACGGTGGTGTTGGCGCCGATCTCGACATCGTTGCCGATGCTGACGCTGCCCACCTGCGGCACTTTGATCCACTGGCCCTGGTCGGGCGCCAGCCCGAAACCGTCGGCACCGATCACCACGCCCGGATGCAGCATGCAGCGCTCACCGATCTTGACGCCATGGCAGAGCGTGACGTTTGCCACCAGCCACGTATCAG
>DATMEZ010000130.1:0-28169 GCA_035556415.1 Povalibacter sp. | reverse complement strand
TGTTGGGCGAGGCAAAGGTCCGCAACTCGGCGTCGCCGAGAACCGTTACCGGCGTTGGCGCTTCGAAACCGTCGGCGCGACCGATGCGCGAGCCGGTCACGACGACCTGCTCGACCGTCGTTCGCTGTGTCGCCTGACCCTCGGCCGCTTCCTGCGCATGAGTCGTTTGCGGTGCGCTCGTCGAAGCCGCAGCGATCAGCAGCGCTACTGCGCTGGCGAGCGTCGGCGACAGCCTGGATCCGGTTGCCTCAGTGGGTCGTGTATTCGCTGGACGGCAGTCAACATTGGAAAAAGACATCGTAATTCCCCCATATCTAGTGACTTTCCCAAGTACAAATCAGGGACAACTTCCGTATTCCCCTTCGTTTCTCTCAGAATCTATGGCCTGTGATGTGCGCCACTTGTGAGCCGATCTCGTAAAAGGATTCTTTGGCCGTTCGAAACGGCGGGTTTGCCAGGTCGGTGATCGGCAGTGCCAGATCCGCCTCGGTGATATGTCCGGAAACCAGGCGCGCGAGATCGCGGCCGAAGGAAGTGCCGGGCGCTATTCCGCGGCCGTTGTAACCGCTGATGGAAACGATGTTGCGACCGAGACGGTGGAAGCGGGGCGCCGAATTGCTGGTGGTGCCGATCCAGCCATACCACTCGTGCTCGAATTCGATGGTGCGCAGTTGCGGGAACAACCGTCGCAGTGCGCGACGTGCCCAGTTTCGATGGATGTTCAGGCCGGTGCCGCGCAGCGCACCCACGCTGCCGAAGACCATGCGGCCGGCAGCATCCAGGCGCAGCGACGACAATACCGTGCACGTATCCCAGATGCCCTGGCGCTCCGGCAGAATGGAAGCCAGTTGCGCATCGCTGAGCCGTTGCGTCGCCATGTTGAAGTAGGGCAAGCGAACCAGTTCGGTCTGTACCGCCTGCCAGCGGTACTTCGAGTAGGCATTGGTCGCCACGATGACCCAGGGCGCCGTGACGCTGCCGCGCTCGGTCTTGACGCTCCAGCCTCCTGCCGTTGCGTCCGTAGACGTGACTGGGCTCGACGTATGTATCGTTGCGCCGTGCGAGATCGCCGCTCGTGCCAGGCCGCGCGCGTAGGCAAGCGGCTGAATCGTTCCGGCTCTGCGATCCAGCAGCGCGCCGCGATAGGCGCTGGAACCGATCTTTTGCTGGGTGCTCTTTGCATCCAGCAGTTCCACGGGAGCTCCCAGGGATTCCCATTGCCGCGCGCGTTCGGTGATGTCTCTCAGCCCGCTTGCGCCCACGGCACAGTGAAGCGTGCCGTTGTGAACGGCCTGGCAATCCATGCCGTACTTCTCGACGAGCTGGAACACGAGATTGGGTGCATCGCTGAGCTGATCGATGAGCCGCTGGCCCAGCGTTTCGCCCAGGGCCGCGTACAGGTCGGACGGCTTGACCCACATGCCGGCATTCACCAGCCCGACGTTGCGACCCGAGCCGCCGAAGCCGACTTCCGCTTCCTCGAGCACCACGACGCGCTGGCCGTCTTGTGCAAGGTGCAGCGCGGCAGAAAGGCCGGTATAGCCGGCCCCGATGATGATTACGTCCGCGCTGGTATCGCCATCCAGTCGCGTCGTCGGCGGCGGCGGCGGCGCTGAGGCCTCCCAAAGACCATGTGTCCGAGGATCATTCTGCAAGTGCGAACGCTCTTGTTGTAAATGCAAAGACCCGCTCCGGTCGAATACAGCTGTATTTGACCGCGCCGTCACAGTGCTTCCGGCGTCAGCGCGAAGGTATTGCCCATTCTGATCCCCGGCGTTCATCAGGTCGGAAGCGAGCAGCGCAGTGTCGTTCTTGGCCTGAGTGTCATGCCTGGCGCCGGGTGCTGAAAATCGAGGTTACGGCAACAGGTAATGAAAAATTGGAATGACTTCGGCGCCGCGGCCGTCGGGCATCGCGGCGTCTGCCTGCTGCGAAAGGCGGCGAGATTTCCTCAAAGCACCGTCATCGTTCATCGACGCGAGCGGTCGCTTTGAGCAGTTCGCTGAATCGCTGCGCTTGCCGCGATGCGTGCTGGCGCTTTGGTGAAGACCTCGCTACATTCCAGCGGATGTTGACGTTCAACGCACAGGCCGTTGCGCAATCGCTGCCTTACGACCGCCTCATCGAAGCCATCGAAGATGCATTCAGGGGCGAAGCTGAAGTCCCCGACAGGACGCAGTATCCGGTACGCATTCCCGGCGAGGCCGATGGCACACTGCTGTTGATGCCTGCATGGCGGGTCGGCGGCGTGCTGGGCATCAAGATCGTGACGGTCTTTCCAGGCAACCTGCAGAAAAACCTGCCATCGGTGGGCGCCAGTTACCTGTTGCTGGATGCAACGACCGGCCAGGCACTGGGGATGCTGGATGGAGCGGAGCTCACCGTGCGGCGCACCGCTGCCGCATCGGCGGTTGCGTCGAAGTATTTGTCGCGCGCGGACTCATCGACCTTGCTGATGGTCGGCAGCGGTAAGTTGGCGCCCCATCTGATCCGCGCGCACGCCGCCGTGCGCCCACTGAAGCGCGTATTGATCTGGGGCCGCAAGCTGCAAACTGCCCAGCGACTTGCCGATGGGTTCGTGAACGAATCCTATTCGGTGGCGGCGGTCGAGGACCTGGAGTCCGCCGTGAAAGCCGCCGATGTCATTTCATGCGCCACGCTCGCAACCGAGCCTCTGATCAAGGGGCGATGGCTGCGCGAGGGGCAGCATCTGGATCTCGTCGGCTCCTTCACGCCGCAGATGAGCGAAGCCGACGGCGATGCCCTGGCGGTGTCCGATGTCTATGTCGATACTCGTGCGGGCGCGCTCGCGGAAGCCGGCGAGATCGTTCAAGCACTGGCGAGCGGCAAGTTCAGTAAAGCGGATGTCGTGGGCGACCTGTTCGATCTGGTTCGCGGCACCTGTCCCGCGCGGCGCTCGCCGCAGGCGATCACTTTATTCAAATCTGTCGGCTCGGCCATCGAAGACCTGGCGGCAGCGGAACTCGCGACGAAACAGAACAAAGGAAACTAGTGGCGATGAACAAGAAAATTCGAGTTGGTGCTCTCTGCGTTGGATTTTGCCTGGCTGCCGGCTGCACCACGGTGCGCGATACGCGGCCGTCGATCGAGTATTTCCCTGAAGCAACGCCCGGCGCTGCCTACTCGGCTGCGGTCAGGGTGGGCGACGTGCTTTACCTGACGGGACAGATCGGCACTCGTGCGGACGGCAGCGTGCCCGACAGCATCCAGGAACAGACGCGCCTCGCCCTGGAAAGCATGTCCACGGAATTGAAGTCGCGCGGCCGCAGCCTGGACGACGTATTCAAGTGCAGCGTCATGCTGGATGACATCTCGGAATGGGCCGATTTCAACAAGGTCTACGTCACCTTCTTCAAGCCCGGCCGGCTCCCGGCTCGCAACGCCTTCGGCGTCGAAGGGCTGGCGTTTCCGGGGCTGAAGGTCGAGCTGGTCTGCCTGGCCCACAGCCCGGCATCGCGTTAAGACGCGACTGGTGGATCTACTCGTCACTCCAGCGCAGATCCCGCCCCCGTGTAGACGGGGGCGGGAGTCCATTTTCCAGTTCAGAAGGATTCCCGCTGACGCGGGAATGGCCAGATTCAGATAGGTTCCCGCTTACGGGAATGACCAGGTGACGAGCAAATCAGACCTCTCCCAAGGCGCGTCTACGGCGTCGCAAGAGAGAAAACGATCACGAAGCCTCAGCTTCGTGATCGTGACCGTTCAGGCGACGGCATCCCCTTCAGACAATCGCCCGCCACCCGTGATCGCGGCAGATTCGCGTTCGTGCTCTGCAAGGCAGGCTTTGCGGTAGCTGCTGTTGATCGCAGCGCAGGCCGTGCAAATCGCCGGGCTGCCCGCCACGCTGGGATCGCGATCCATCTCGATCGCAATGTAGCTGCGGTCGCATACATGGCACTGCACCCGCGCTTCCCAGACATTCTCGACTTCGTTGCGCGGATCGCCGCCTCTTTGGAGCAGGACCTTGCGGCGCTGGCGTTGGTACGTCAGGGCGAACAGGATTCCACTGACGGCAAACACCGCGGGCGTCGACCAGACGATGCCGGCGGTGCCGCCGAACTGGTAGAAGAGCACGCCGAGCACGGAGCTGCCGATCCAGATCCAGGCGCCGGCGCTGAAGCTGGCCAGCCGGCCCGGGCGGAACTCGGTCAGCTTGTCCTTCTCCATGATCACGTGGACCAGCAGGACGCTGACCCAGGAAGCGATGAAGGCTCCCTGCCAGGCCAGCGCAACCAGCAGATAGCTCATCACGTCGGTGAGCATGAAGACGTAGATGATGGCGCCGCAGACCAGCACGGCCCCGACCCGCGAGATCTTGTGACGGAACAGTCTCGTCCAGAGATCTTCCATGTTGGTCGAGGCGACGTAGAAGTTGGCAGTGTTGATGCGCGCCTGGGTCACCCAGACCAGCAACAAGCCCCAGCCGCCCATCAGCGCGATGATGAACTCGACGATGGTCTCCGAAGAGACTTCGCCGGTCAGGCCAGCTGCGTACGCGATGAAGATGCCCAGCAAGCCGTTGGCGAGATAAACGAAGACATAGAAGACAGGGCCGAAGGTGGACATGCCGTTGACCTTCGAATCTTCGACTTTGCCGAAGCGCGCGAAGTCCACGGTGAACATGATCAGCACCAGGACGCCGAGGTAGACGAAGAACGCGTACAGCCATCCCGGAGCGGCAAGATCAGGAGCGCTTGCCGGCACGTGCGTCAGCCAACCGCTGGTATCGACCTGGCGTGCGGCCAGGACCACCACCAGGAGCAATCCCACCCAGTAGATGGGCAGCAGCACGGCGTTGTACTTGTCCATCCAGCGCCGGATGCCGCCGATGACCAGCGGCAGGTTCATCGCGACGGCGATCGCGTACCAGACACGGATGTCGAGGCCGCCAAAGAAGGCGTGGAGCGCATGCGCGATCACGGTACTTTCGAACACCGCGTAATACATCGCAGTGGCGGTGAGAATCAGCGGCGCAACGATGGAGCCCGAAGCGCCGAACAGTCTCTTGGAAACCAGCGCAACGGTCAGTCCGGTGTCGGCGGCAAAGCGCGAGGTCACGTACCCCAGGGCGCCGAACACGATGCAAGCCAGCACGATGCCGATGAGCGTGTCGACCGTGCCCACGACGGCCGCGAGGGTCGCCGCGGTAACGAGATAGAACATCCCGCTGACCAGCGAATACCACGACATCGACAGCGATTTCTTGCTGGCGCGCCAGGAGTGAGGAACCACGTGGGTGGTGTAGTCCTCTGTTGCTGCGTCTTTCACGACCCGGGGATCGTCGACGAAGCTGACGACCAGAGGCGTCAGTTCCCGGTCGGCAGCAGGCATGGTTCTTCTTTCCAAGTGATCCCCCCAATCTCGAGTGACGGCATCGAACTTCTGATGCATCGCGGTCACCGACTGCGCCTTTGAGTGGCGTGGCGCGGTTTCCGCGATGGCCCGTGCTGCAAATATTTTTATGTCACCGACGTGTCGATTGCGACGCTGGTCATCGGCGTTGACAACATACCGGTACGAGTATTGACAAGCAATATACCGTTCCAGGACCTGCGCTCGAGCAGCGCCCGGCGCAGGGATTTCCCGCAGCGCGGCAGTAGGCTTCGCGATAATTTCCCGGCGGTGTTTCCTTCATGTGAAGGCTCCTTCCGCAATCAACCGTGGCGCTGCAGTCGCACCGTGTTCGCGGCGAACCGTTCCGGCTCTGCCGCTTCGGCATCCGCGTAAAGGCCGGCTTCGTCGTAGATGACGCGGTCGTTGTAACCGTCGAAGCCGACGGCGTCCGGATTGCGGCCGACGATGGTCACCTTGCCGCGATCCCTGGCGTCCTCGACGCTGCGCATCAGCTTGAACACCACGAAGCCCTTCTCGGTGCCGGGAACGCCTGCCAACGGCTGGTTGCTCACGGCAGCGACTTCCGTCTTGCCTTTGTCGTGCGTAATGGACAGGCGCGCGTGCGCCTCGACCCCGGACAGTCCTTTCTGGGACTCGTTCAGCAGCTGCCACACCCGCTCGATCGGGATGTTGCACGCCTTGTGGCCGACGCTGTCGCGTCCGCAGAAGAAGTAGTGATTCTCCACGCGGTTGCGGCGCAGCTCCCGCTGCATGATGCGCAGGGCGTTGGGGTCATCGTTGATGCCATCGATGATCGGCGCCTGGTTGTCGAGCGTCAGCCAGGCCCGCTGGCCGAGACCTTCGATGGCGCGCCGGGTCGCCGCAAGCCACTGCAGCCCGCCCTGTGGGTCGTCGATGTACCTGCCGCTCGCGTCCTTCTTCAGGAATTCGTCCGGATGATTGAAATGCATCATGAGCCGCAGGCGCGTGCCGGGGTATGCCGCGTGGAACTTGTCCAGCATGTCGAAGAAGGTGTCATCGAACCGTTGCGGATAGAGCGCCGCTTCCCGGGTATCGACGCGGATGGACTCGATGCCGGCGTCGGCGAGGGCTGACCACCACTGCGCGAGATTCTTGTTGGTCAGCGCCATGGGCTCGCCGCCCGACATGAGAATCTCCCGCAGTTTCTCCCGTCGGCTGGTGGGATGCAGTCCGCCGTTCTGCGCCACGTCACTGTTGTGCCTGGCTATGTAGGCGGCGACGCCGGCCATCGTGGCTAGATCCCTCGGCGCAATCGCGTCGTCTGTTTCCTCCGGCGCGATCGGTTCCTCGCTGCGGCGGCCGCGGCGCGTCATTGCGACGTAGATCAGTCCAAGCTCGTATTTGTGGATCAGGCCTTCCACTGAGCGGTAGTTCATCTGTTTACTGCGGTCCAGCGTGCCGCCGAGGTCGGCGGTTTCCTGTGCACCCGCCTTGACCAGTGCCTGCAGCGCCTTGCTGTTGCCGGCCAGATTGAAATAGTGACGTGTGATCGGTGTGCCGCGCAGCTCGATCAGGTGCTGCAGCTGCTCGGGCGTGTAGAGCGAGCGCATGTCCGCGGGCACGCAGCCGTCGATGACTCTACCGGACCCGCTGATGATCTCGCGCTGGTACTTGCCGTTGCGAACAGTGGCCAGAAAGGCCAGCGCTTTAGGAGAGTGTTGGTACCTGTCCTTGCTCAGAATCATAGGCAGCGCCCATTCGATCGTGTGTTGCGGAAGCGCGCCGCTCAGAGTCGTTCGAGGCTCCGCAGTATTGACGAGCTCCAGCGATTCGTATCCATAATAGGAAGGCGCGCCGACGCAAAGATACGAGCCATTCGGCAATACATTATTCAGAGTCGGAATGAGATCGGAATGAAGATACCGCGCCGGTTTCTGCCTTCGTTGGCAGCACTCTCTGCGTTCGAGGCGGCCGCGCGCACCGGCAGCGTAACGGCTGCCGCTTTGGAGTTGAATCTCACGCAGAGTGCCGTCAGCCGACAGATCAAGTTGCTGGAGCAGCAACTGGAAGTGCCGTTGTTCTGGCGCGAGCGACAAACGATTCGACTCACTGCCGCAGGTCACGCCTACGCGCGGGAGATACGCGAGAGCCTCGAACACATCGGCGCTGCGTCGATGAACCTGCGGGCGAATCCCGCAGGCGGAACGCTCAATCTCGCGGTCCTGCCTGCCTTCGGAACCAATTGGCTGGTGCCGCGTCTGCCGAAGTTCATCGGCGCCAATCCGAACGTGATGGTGAACCTGGTGACGCAAACCTCACCGTTCGATTTCCGCACGAAATCCCTCGATGCCGCATTGCATTACGGGACCGACAACTGGATGGGTGCGGAGAGTGTTTTCCTGTGCGCTGACGTGGTCGCGCCGCTTTGCAGTCCGGAGCTGCAGAAGCGGTTTGCTTTCGAGCAGCCGGAAGATCTGCGCAAGGCGCCGCTGCTGCACCTGAAGTCTCGTCCCGACGCCTGGGAACAATGGCTGGGTCATCACGGAGTACCGGCCGACCACGTACGCGGAATGCTGTTCGATCAATGGACCACGGCGGGCGCTGCTGCAGCAGCGGGATTGGGCGTGGCGTTGCTGCCGACGTTCCTGTTCGAAGAGGAACTGAAACGCTCCACGCTGGTCTGCGCCATCGATCGGCCGATGCGCACCACCGGCGGGTATTACCTGTTCTGGTCGACCGATCGTGCCGACTATCCACCGCTGGTTGCATTCCGCCGGTGGCTTGTTGATGAATGTTCCTCCATCCTATAGTGCTGCGAGGTGCACGCAGCATTCTCGACGCCCGCATTAGCGGGCAACGCATTTCATACAGCGGCAGCGATCCGTTGCCGATGTACCCATCGCGCGGCGAGCAGGCCGCTACCGCAACATAAAGGGCAATGGCAATGAACGACATACTCAAGCGACTCGGTCTGGAGAAGACGAATCCCGGGACCTGGTCAGGTTCGCGTTCCTGGGAAACGCAATCCGCGCCGCTGATCGAATCGATCAATCCGACGACCAACGAACTGATTGCGAGCGTGCGCGCGACCACGCCGGCCGAATACGATCGCGTCATTCTCGCTGCGAAGGAAGCCTTTACCGAGTGGCGCAAAGTGCCGGCACCGGTGCGTGGCGATGTCATCCGGCGTCTCGGCAATGCCCTGCGCGACAACAAGGACGCGCTCGGCAGCCTGGTGAGCCTGGAGAACGGCAAGATCAAGGCCGAAGGCGACGGCGAAGTGCAGGAAATGATCGACATCTGCGACTTTGCAGTCGGGCAGTCGCGCATGCTGTACGGCAGCTCGATGCACTCCGAGCGCCGGCAGCACCGGATGTACGAACAATGGCATCCGCTCGGCGTGGTCGGCATCATCTCGGCGTTCAATTTCCCCGTCGCGGTCTGGTCCTGGAACTCCTGCCTCGCAGCGATCTGCGGCAACATCAGCGTCTGGAAGCCCTCGCCGAAGACCGCCCTGTGCGGCGTGGCGGTGCAGAAGATCTGCAACGAAGTGCTGGCCGATGCGGGCCTGCCGGAAATTTTCCATCTGTTCAACGACGGCGACAATCAGCTCGCCGGCCGCTTCGTCGACGATCCGCGCATCGATCTCGTCTCCTTCACCGGCTCCAGCGCGATCGGCCGCAAGGTCGGTGAGCGCGTGGCGGCGCGCATGGGCAAGGTCCTGCTGGAGCTGGGCGGCAACAACGCCATCATCGTCGATGAGTTCGCCAACCTCGACATCGCGGTGCCCGGCATCGTTTTCGGTGCGGTCGGCACGGCCGGCCAGCGCTGCACTTCGACCCGTCGCGTCATCGTGCACAAGTCGCGCTTCGAGGAACTGAAGCAGAAGTTGGTGAAGGCTTATGGCCAGGTGCGCATCGGCGATCCGCTGGATCCGAAGACGCTGATGGGGCCGCTAATCGGCAAGGACTCGGTCGAACGCTTCGAGAAGGCCCTGGCTGCGGTGAAGCAGGCCGGCGGCGAGATCCTTTACGGCGGCAAGCGCCTGGATCGCCCCGGCAACTTCGTCGAGCCCGCTATCGCGGTGGCGAAGAACGAGTGGGAGATCGTGCAGACCGAAACCTTCGCGCCGATTCTCTACCTGATCCCGTACGGCGATCTGGATGAGGCGATCGCCATCCAGAACGGCGTCGTGCAGGGTCTGTCGTCGGCGATCTTCACCGACAACCTGCAGCATGCGGAGTACTTCCTGTCGAACGGCGGCTCCGACTGTGGCATCGCCAACGTCAACATCGGCACCTCCGGGGCCGAGATCGGCGGCGCCTTCGGCGGCGAAAAGGAAACCGGCGGCGGCCGCGAGTCGGGTTCGGATGCCTGGAAGTCGTACATGCGCCGGCAGACCAATACGATCAACTGGGGCAAGGAATTGCCGCTGGCACAGGGCATCGACTTCCGCCTGTAACGGCGGGTATTGGCGTGCACCGGTCAAACGCGCTGTTCGCACAGCGCGTTTGACTCGCCATCCGTCCGACATGCGACAGCACAGGTGTCGCTGAAATCGAGGGCTGCTGTCGGGTTGCCGAAGCCCCGTCGGCCGACAGGGCGGCTGGATTCGCCGCGGCAAGAATCCGGATTAGCGATAAGTCATTGATTCCAGGGATGAAGCTGGCTCGATCCCTTAAGTACGTGGCAGCAACAGTTCTTTCCTTATTATCAAATGTCAACGCGGACGCGGTTTGATAGCCTCGGAACGAAATCGCTCATAAAACAATAAGTGCCGAGATCGTTCGAATCGGGGGCAGTAGATGCGGTCGATCAGGGTGAGTTTCGCAGCGGTTACCACGGATCGGTACCTCAATACATCCGGACTCTCGAGCAGGGTCGGAATCCGAGCGCTCGCGCGCTCGCCACTGAACCTGTTGCGGGATTTGTTGACGGATCTGCCCGTCGTCCTGGCGACGACGGCGGTGTTTCTCAGTGGAGTGCAGCTCGCCAGCGCGGCGGAGCCGGCAACCGCTGAGCCCGACCCTTTCGACCAGTACTGGCAGCCTGCGGATGCTCCGGATCAGGAGCTGTACGTCAAAGAGACGCTGCCGCCCGGATTTCAAGTGATCGCCACGGAGCTCGAGGGGCCGGTGTTTGCCGATGCCCAGGGGCGCACTTTGTACAAGTGGCCACTGCGGACGCTTCGCAACGGAGCGACCGGTGATCGCGAAGGCCGTTCTTCCGTGTGCACCAACGAGGTCCTGCGAGTTTCCGCCGGGTTGATGAGTCCATACCCCGCTGGCCTGGTGTTGCCGGATCTGGATCAGCGTCCGAGCTGTGTGGATCTGTGGCCACCGGTCATTGCGCCGAAAGACGCCAAGGAAGTGGGCAAGTGGACCATCATTCAGCGCGGCGATGGCGCGGGGCAATGGGCCTACGGCGGCTATCCGCTGTACACCTCGAGCCTGGATCGAAAACCCGGGGACGTTCACGGCGGCACCAAGATGAACTCCGGCGGCGATGGCGGTGTGGTCCGGATACCGGTCGGCCCGGCCATTGGAATTCCGCCTGGATTCAAGGTCGTTCCTTCGACCAGCGGACGGCTGATCACGATCGATCGCGGCGACTCGGTGTACGTCTGGGACGGCGACGACAAGCCCAACGTCTCGAATTGCTACAAGGACTGTCTGACTTCCTGGACCCCGGTGCTGGCGCCGGAAATCGTCAAGGAGCGCGACGACTGGACGATCGTCAAGCGTGCCCCCGGCGTCAATCAGTGGGCCTTCCGCGGCAAGCCGCTCTACACGTACAACTATGATCGTGGTTCGCGTAATTTCTGGGGCGCCGATGTCCCAGGTTGGCATAACGCCTATACGCAGCGTGCGCTGCGTCCGCCCGAAGGATTTACCGTTCAAGACGCCGAAGGTGGTGGACAGGTATTGGCGGACTCTCGCGGCCACACCATCTATTACTACAACTGCCGGGACGACTCGTTCGCGCAGCTGGCTTGCGACAACCCCGATTCGACCCAGGCGTATCGCATGGCGATCTGCGGCAACGGCGATCCGAAGTTGTGCCGCGAGACTTTTCCTTATGTGATCGCGCCGGCCGGCGCCAAGAGCACGAGCCGGTTGTGGAGCGTCATGAACATCGATCCCAACACGGGCCATCGCGCTGCCCCTGGGCAGGAAGCGCTGCAGGTCTGGGCCTATCGCGACCGGCCGGTGTACAACTATGCGGGTGACGACCGACCGGGCGTCACCAATGCGGACGGATACGGTGAATTCACCGGAGGACGCAATGGCTTCAAGGCCTTCGTCCTGCGGGACATCTTCCAGGGCAACGCGTTTCGTCAATGACTCGGCAACGACTCAAGCGCCGGTCGAGAGGTGACTTATGAAGATTGAACGGCCAGCTGCAGCAAGTTCGTCGACAGTGTCTCGTCTGCTTCTTGGCGCACTGACGGTCGCCGGGCTGACCTCGGGAGGCTCGGCGCTCGCCGCCGATGCGCTGCGGGACGGCCGGATCGGCTATGTCATGACCGAGCGGCGCTGGGCGGTCTATGAGACCCCGGAGGGCAAGACCGAGTGCCCGCGCGGCTTCAACTCGGGGCCACGCGAGCAGTTCGAAGAGCTGTTCCCCAAGAACAGCAGCAAGACCGTCACGGAGGTGGAGTCACGCCTCATGCGCGAGGGGCGCGCCTTCCATCTGGAAAACCAGAAGGATCCCTTCCCGTTCTACGAGGCGCAGGGTCCCAGGTCGTACGGACTGAACCTGGACGGCAAAGTCGGTCCGAACGACTACCTGGGTCCGGACGGCGAGAAGGGAGTCGACAACCAGCTGTATCGTGCGATCGGCTGCATCGCCGCCTACCGCATGGGTGGCGTGGTCTCGTTCTTCGACACCGTCGACATGTACAGGAACGGCTACAACCGCTGGCTGATCGAGCTGACGGGCGTGGATGACATGGTCAATGACGACGATGTGACCGTGACCACGTATCGCGGCCTCAACGACCTGTACCGCGACGGCACCGGCCAGGCCTTCGCGCCTGGCTCGACGCAGGATGTGGATCTGCGCTGGGGCAAGAGTTTCATTTCGAAACTCAAGGGCAAGATCGTCGACGGGGTGCTGACCACCGAGCCGGTGGACCTGCTCAAGTGGCCGAACTCGCAGCCCGGTGTGTTCAGCGGCTACTACATCATGCGCGGCTCGAAATTCCAGCTCACGCTGAATCAGGACGCCGCGAAAGGCATCCTGGCCGGCTATGTCGACGTCGAGTCGTACATTCATCAGCTCAACACGAACTGGGCGACCCACCACCAAAGCTACGGCCAGCTCTCGGCCGGCTCGCTGAATCGTGCGCTGCTGCGCCTGGCGGACGGCTATCCCGATCCAAAGACCGGTGCCAACACGGCGATCTCTTCGGCGATCGAGTTGCAGTTCGTGCAGACCTACCTGATGCATCCGCAGGAAAAGAAGACGGTCGTCGCCCGTAAGAACCCCTGACCACCTGGCTGCCAGGCTCCATTCGACGGATTCGCCCGGATCGGGCGGATCCGTCGCGCCGTGGGTGGGCGAAAGCCGAAGCGGCGGGCCGTTTCCGGCCCAGGTGGGCGGATTATCCGTAAATCATTGATTTTGGAAGCCGAACTGCGTCGGTCCAATTAGTACGCGGCGGCAATAGTTCTTGATCTATTGTCAATGGCAATGGCGGCGCGGTCTGTTAGCCTCGAATCGGAAACGCTCAAAATAAAGCCGCAAGTGCTTGAGGATCGTCCGAATTCGGGGGGCCGACAGATGCGTTCGATCGGGGGGAATTCCGCGTCAGTGCATTCGGGGCACATCGAGCCTCGACTGCGCGCTGGCTTGGCCGGCGTGCTGGCGGTCCTCGCTCTGTCCGGCTGTTCGCCGAGTGAGCCGCAGAGTTCGGGTACCGAGCCGCGCATCTCTCTGGTTACCACCGATCAGTATCTCAACTCGCTGCGCTACATCTTCGGATCCGGCATCGAGCTGCAGGTGCAGTTTCCGCCGTTCGAGCGAACGGAGGGACTGCTCGCCAATGGTGCGGCCATCGCCGGCATCAGCAGCTCGCAGCTCGAACAGTTCCAGGGCGCCGGTGCCACCGTGGCTGCGCAAGTGGTCGATGGCGAACATCGCGAGTTCCTGGTTTCGTGCAAACCGGCTGCGGACGATTCGGCAGACGAAGCCTGTGCCACCGAGTTCTTGTCGAAGATCGGGCGTCTGCTGTATCGACGCCCGCTGACTGACACGGAGCTTGCAACCTTCGTCGACAGCGCCGGATCGGGGGCCAAGACGCTCAAGGATTTCTACGCGGGCCTCGAACTTGCGCTGGAAGCGATGCTGCTCAGCCCCGAAGTGCTGTTCGTGGTGGAGCGTGCCGAGCCGGACCCGGACAACCCGGGGCAGCTGCGTCTGGATGCATACTCGCTCGCCTCGAGGCTGAGCTATTTTCTGTGGGACGCCGGCCCGGATGACGAGCTGCTGAACGCGGCCGCGAGCGGTGAGCTGCAGACCAAGAAGGGGCTCGCTCGCACCGTCGATAGGATGCTGGCCAGCCCGCGGCTCGCCGATGGCATGCGCGCATTCTTCGACGACATGTTCGGATTCAACGCTTTCCGCACGGTCGCCAAGGATTCGACCATCTATCCGAATTTCACCAGCGTGACCGCGGAGGCTGCACGGGAGCAGACCCTGCGCACCGTGATCAATCATCTGGTCGTCGAAAACAAGGACTATCGCGATCTGTTCACGACGCGCTCGTCCTTCATGACGCCCGCCCTGGCGATCCTGGAAGGCACGCCCGCGCTGCCCGGATGGACGCCGTACACGCTGCCGTCCGACAGTCACCGGGTCGGCTTGTTGACCCAGGTCAGCTTCCTTTCGCTGCATGCGCATCCCGGGCGAAGCTCTCCGACGCTGCGAGGCCAGGCGCTGCGCGAAGTGCTGTTGTGCCAGCACGTGCCCGAGCCGCCGCCGGGCGTGGATTTTTCCATCGTCAACAGTCCCAGCTCGAGCTATCCGACGCAGCGCGACCGGGTCAACGCGCACCTGGAGAATGCCTCCTGCGCCGGCTGCCACAAGATCATGGATCCGATCGGCCTGGCGCTGGAGAACTTCGACGGCGACGGCAGCTTCCGCTCGACGGAAAACGGCGTCGCGATCGACACCAGCGGCGATCTCGACGGCGTGAAATACGATGACGCGATCGGGTTGGCGCAGGCGGTGCACGACAACCCGGGTTTGCCGCGCTGCCTGGTGCAGCGCGTGTACAGCTACGGCACTGGCGGTCCGACCGGCATCAGCGAACGCGACCTCCTGGCGTACTTGAACGAGCGGTTTTCCTCCAAGGAGTACCGGCTGCGGGATCTGTTGCGGACGATCGTGCTCAGCGATGCGTTCGCGCGGATCAAAGAGGCTCAGGACCCGGCGCCGGCCGAGCAGGCGCCTGGCGGCGAGGAGCCCAAGATCACTCGTACGCCGGCCGCCACCGCGACGTTGGGCAAGTGACATTGTGTGCGAAGGCTGGAGTGGTACCGGCGGACGACTTCCAAGGCAGCAGGAGAAGACATGAAAACGTTGAATAGACGTCGTGTTCTGAAGGGCGTGCTGAACGGCGCTGCGGTGACGGTCGCGCTGCCTCTGCTGGATTGCTTCCTCAACGACAACGGTACGGCGCTGGCGTCAGGGGCTCCGATGCCGGTCCGGTTCGGCACCTGGGGTTACGGCTGCGGCATCACCTCGAAAGTGTTCGTGCCGAAGAAACTCGGCGCCGGCTACGATCTGCCCGAGGAGATTGCCTCGTGGGCCCGGGTCCGTGAGCACATCAATCTGTTCTCGAACGCGACGGCCATCCTGGACTCCTCGCCGAACAACAATCATTTCTCGGGCTGGGTGGTTGCAAGATGCGGTATCGCACCGAGCCGAGGCATCCCGGGTGAAACCATCGATACCACGGTGGCTGGGCGCATCGGCAAGACCACGCGCTTCAAATCGCTGACGGCGACTGCAGACGGCGATACCTCCAACTCCTACAGTTACGCGAACAGCACGACCCGCAATCCTGCGGAATGGTCGCCACTGAAGTTCTACACCCGCCTGTTCGGACCGGATTTCCAGGATCCGAACGTATCGACGTTTACGCCCGATCCGCGCGTCATGGTTCGCAAGAGCGTGCTATCCGGCGTCATGGATCAGACCAGTGCGCTGATGAAGACGGTGGGTGCGAAAGATCGTGCGCGCATCGATCAGTACTTCACCGGACTGCGCCAGCTGGAGAACCAGTTCGAGCAGCGCCTCAGCAAGCCTGAGCCGATTGCGGCCTGTCGCGCTCCCGGCAAGGCGCCGGTGGATCCGCCGGCGACCAAGGAAGTGGAGACGATGCGGTTGCGCCACCGCGTGATGACGGAGCTCATGGTCATGGCCGTGGCCTGCGATCAGACCCGCGTCTTCAACATGTCCTATTCAGCTGCGTTCTCGGCGCTCGTCCGGGCGGGGTATCCCAAGCCGCACCACACCTGTACGCACGAAGACGCCGTCGATCCTGCGCTCGGTTATCAGCCGAACGCGTCCTGGTTCACGCGGCGCACGATGGAAGCGTGGGCCGACTTCGTCGAAGCGTTCACCAAGATTCCGGAAGGCGGCGGCACGCTGCTGGACAACGTTCTGATCTATGCCACGACCGACGTGGGCGATGCAAAAACCCATTCGGTGGATGGCCTGCCGGTCATCACCGCGGGTCGCGCGGGCGGCAAGATCAAGTCCGGTCTGCACATCGATCTGAAGGGCGGATCGCCCACTGCGGTCGGATACACCGCTTTGCGGATCATGGGGGTGGATGTGCCCTCCTGGGGGACGTTGAGCAACAAGACTTCCGAAGTGATGCACCAGATCGTCGTGTGATGGCGTGAACGGTTGGTAGCGTTGTACGAATGATGGCCGCCCGACATTGCGGGCGATGTTCTCAAGTAGTCAGGATCCGATTATTTATGCGATCGCCGCTGAAACTGTTTTCGGTTTTGTCGACAGACCTTCCCATCGTCCTGGTGACGACTGCGGCGCTGCTGGGAGGAGCGCAGCTCGCGAGCGCCGCGGAGTCGACAGCTGCCGAGTCCGACATTTCCAGCAGGTACTGGCAGGCGGCGGATGCTGCCGACCACGAGCTCTACGTCAAGGAGACGATGCCGCCGGGATTCCAGGTGATCGCCACGGAGCTGGAAGGACCGGTGTTTGCGGATTCCAATGGGCGCACTCTGTACAAGTGGCCGCTGCGGGCCTTGCGCAACGGAGCGACCGGTGATCGTGAAGGCCGGCCTTCCGCCTGCACCAACGAGGTCCTGCGAGTTTCGGCCGGCTTGATGAGTCCGTACCCGGCCGGGCTGGTGCTGCCGGATCTGGATCAGCGCCCGAGCTGTGCGGATCTGTGGCCGCCGGTGCTCGCGCCGAAAGATGCCAAGGAAGTGGGCAAGTGGACCGTCATCCAGCGCGACGATGGCGCGGGGCAATGGGCCTACGGCGGCTATCCGCTGTACACCTCGAGCCTGGACAAACAACCGGGGGATGTTAACGGCGGCACCCAGTTGGACACCGGTGGCGACGGTGGCGTGGTGCGCCTCCCGGTCGGGCCGGCGCCCGGCATTCCGCCCGGCTTCAAGGTCGTCTCCTCGACCACGGGACGGATGATCACCACCAGTGACGGGGCCTCGGTGTACTTCTGGGATGGCGACAAGCCCAACACCTCGAATTGCTACAAGGACTGTCTGACTTCCTGGACCCCGGTGCTGGCGCCGGAAATCGTCAAGGAGCGCGACGACTGGACGATCATCAAGCGTGCCCCCGGCGTCAATCAGTGGGCCTTCCGCGGCAAGCCGCTCTACACGTACAACTATGATCGCGGGTCGCGCAATTTCTGGGGCGCCGAGGAGCCGGGTTGGCACAACGTCTACACGCAGCGTGCGCTGCGTCCGCCTGAAGGATTTACCGTTCAAGACGCGGAGGGCGGCGGACAGGTGTTGGCGGATTCTCGCGGCCACACCATCTATCTCTACAACTGCAGGGATGACTCGTTCGCGCAGCTGGCTTGCGACAACCCGGATTCGACCCAGGCCTATCGCATGGCGATCTGCGGCGATGGCGATCCGAAGGTGTGCCGCGAGACCTTTCCCTATGTGATCGCACCGCCCGGTGCCAAGAGCACCAGCCGCCTGTGGAGTGTCATGAGCATCGATCCCAACACGGGTCATCGCGCTGCCCCCGGGCAGGAATCGCTGCAGGTCTGGGCCTATCGCGACCGGCCGGTGTACAACTACGCAGGCGATGACAAGCCAGGCGTCACCAATGCGGATGGGTATGGTGAGTTCACCGGACGGCGCAATGGCTTCAAGGCCTTCGTCCTGTGGGATATTTTCCAAAGCAACGAGTTTCGCCTGTGAGACCGACATCTGCTTGGCTGCTCGGCGCGCTGACGTTCACCGCGCTGACCTCGGGAGGCTCGGCGCTTGCCGCCGATGCGCTGCGGGACGGTCGGATCGGTTACGTGATGACCGAAAGGCGTTGGGCGGTCTACGAGACCCCGGACGGCAAGGCCGAGTGCCCGCAGGGCTTCAACTCCGGACCGCGCGAGCAGTTTGACGAGTTGTTTCCCAAGGGCAAGGTCTACACGGAGATGGAGTCACGCCTCATGCGCGAGGGGCGGACATTCCACCTGAAGAACTCGAAGGACCCCTTTCCGTTCTACGAGGCGCAGGGGCCCAGGTCGTACGGCGTGGATCTCGACGGCAAGACCGGCCCGAACGACTACCAGGGTCCGGAAGGCGAGCCGGGCATCGACAACCAGTTGTATCGTGCGATCGGCTGCATCGCCGCTTACCGCATGGGCGGCGTGGTCTCGTTCTTCGACACCGATGACATGTATGGCAATGCGTACAACCGCTGGCTGATCGAGCTGACGGGCGTGGATGACATGGTCAATGACGACGAGGTGACCGTGACCACGTACCGTGGTCTCAACGAACTGCACCGCGACGGCACGGGTGCGGCCTTCGCTCCCGGCTCGACCCAGCAGATCGACGCGCGCTGGGGCAAGAGTTTCGTCTCGCAGCTCAAGGGCAAGATCGTCAACGGCGTGCTGACCACGGAACCGATCGACTTGCTCAAGTGGCCGAATTCGCAACCCGGCGTATTCAGCGGTTACTACGTCATGCGCGGCTCACGACTTCAGCTCGATCTGACTGATCGGGCCGCTCGAGGACTCCTGGCGGGATACGTCGACGTCGAATCGTTCAGTCATCAGCTCAACACGAACTGGGCGACCCACCACCAAAGCTATGGCCAGCTCTCGGCCGCATCGCTGCATCGCGCGCTGCGCCGCCTGGCGGATGGATATGCCGATGCGAAAACCGGCGTGAATACGGCGATTTCCTCCGCCGTGCAACTGTCGTTCGTTCAGGCATACCTGGTGCATCCGCAGCAGGAGGCGATGATCGCCGGCAAGACCCGCTGACCAGGGAGGTTCGCGGGCTGCGAGGAGAGTGGCCAGGTCGGGCCGGAGTTGAACGTCGGTACAGCCCTGAGAAGGGGGAGAAGAAATGAACAATTTGACCAGACGTCGTGTGTTGCGCGGCATGTTGAACGGCACCGCGGTGACCGTCGGATTGCCGTTGCTGAACTGCTTCCTGAACGACAATGGCACTGCGCTCGCCTCCGGTGCACCGATGCCGGTGCGCTTCGGCACCTGGGGCTGGGGCTTGGGGATGACCAAGAGCATCTTCGTGCCGAAGAAGGTCGGTCGGGATTTCGATCTGCCCGAGGAGATCGCGGCGCTGGCACCGGTGCGTCAGCACATCAACCTGATCACCAACAGCACCTACTTCCGCGACAACTACCAGAACCTGTGTCACTTCACCGGCTGGGTGGTTGCGCGCACGGGCGCGGCGCCGAAGGACAGGGGCATCCCGGGTGAAACCATCGACGTCACCATCGCCAACCAGATCGGCGGCTCGACGCGCTTCAAGTCGCTGACCGCCACCGCCACCGGCGACGTGCGCTCCACCTACAGCTACGAGAACCCCAACACGCCGAACTCGCCGGAGTGGTCGCCGTTGCAGTTCTACACCCGCCTGTTCGGACCGGACTTCCCGGATCCGAATGCGAAGGAGTTCAAGCCGGATCCGCGCGTGATGGTGCGCAAGAGCGTGCTGTCGGGCGTGAAGGATCAGACCAACTCCCTGATGAAGCAGGTGGGCGCCGAGGACAAGCAGCGCCTGGACCAGTACTTCACGGGCTTGCGTCACCTGGAGCAGCAGTTTGACCAGCGCCTGCAGAAGCCCGAGCCGATTGCCGCCTGTCATCGCCCCGGCGAGATCAAGGTGGATCCGGCGATGGGTCAGGAGGCCGAGGCCATTGCAGTGCGCCATCGCATGATGACGGACCTGCTGGTGATGGCGCTGGCCTGCGACCAGACGCGCGTCTTCAACATGGCCTACACCAATGCCAGTTCTTCGGCCATCAAGCCGGGCTACGAGAAGCCCCACCACACCACCACGCACGAAGAGCCGGTGGACATGACCCTGGGCTACCAGCCGACCGCTTCGTGGTTTACGCGTCGGGCGCTGGAGTCGTGGGCGTACTTCGTCGATGCCTTCACCAAGGTCAAGGAAGCTGACGGCACGCTGCTCGACAACGTGTTCATCTACGCGACCACCGACCACGGCTATGCCCGCACGCACAGCCTCGACGGTATTCCGATGTTCACGGCCGGCCGCGCCGGCGGCAAGGTCAAGAGCGGCTATCACATCGACCTGGCTGAGACGGCCACCACGCGTGTCGGCTACACGGCGCTGCGCCTGTTTGGCGTGGAGAGGCCGTCGTGGGGTGTCAACAGCAACAACACCAACAAGGAAGTCTCGGAGATCCTGGCCTGAGGAGGGTTCGGGCTTCGAGGTCTATTTGGCGGCTGCGGTCTCGCCGGTCACTGCTTGTGCTCTGCCGGCAACCGCGCCGCCATCGGACTTGCGTTCCGCCAGCAACCGGGCGGGCATCGCGATCAGAAGAATGATGGCGCCGGCGATGATGAATCCGGACGTCAGATAGAACCCCAGCGAACTGCTTCCCGTGAGCTTCTGCGTCCAGGTCAGCACGTTCGGAGCCACGAACGCGCCGAGTGCGCCGATGGTGCTGACGAACGCGATGCCGGCTGCGGCCGCGGACTTCGGCAAGTAATCCGACGGAATGGTCCAGAAGACTGCGAGCGTCGCGTAGTGGCCTCCGGCCAGCAAGCCGATGAGCACGATCGACATCTGCGTGTTGTCCCTGAAAGTCGGCAGCAGTCCGATGGCGATGCCGGCCAGCATCAGGGGCAGGGCCGCATGCCAACGGCGTTCGAGCGTGCGATCGGAGTGACGGCTGTTCAGCACCATCACGGCCGCGCCCAGAATCGGCGGCAGCGCTCCGAGCAGACCTACCAGGAAAACGTCCTCGACGCCTGAATTGCGGATCAGCGTCGGCGCCCAGTAGTTGTTCATGTTCGAGACGGAGTAACTCGCGAACGACACCAGGCCGAGCAGGTAGATGCGCGGATCTCTCAGCACCTGTGCGAGCCCGCCCGCGTGACCGTGCCCTTTGCGCCGCTCTTCGGAAGCCAGGGCGCCGGCGATGACGTTCTTTTCATCCGCCGTGAGCCAGTGCGCCCGTTCCGGCTTGTCCTGCAGATAGAAGAACGCAGCGATGCCGAGCAGGACGGACGGGATGCCTTCCAGCAGGAAGAGCCATTGCCATCCGTGCAGGCCGCCGTACCCGTCGAACGTCTTCATGATCCAGCCGGCCAGCGGACTGCCGATCAGCACCGACAGAGGCAACGCCAGGTAGAAGAGCGAAGTGATGCGTGCGCGGCGGTTCGCCGGAAACCAGTACGTCAGGTACAGGAACACGCCGGGAACGAATCCGGCTTCGGCCGCGCCGAGCAGAAAGCGCGCGACGTAGAGTGATGCAGGAGTCGTGACCAGCGCCATGCCGGCCGACACCAGGCCCCACAGCACCATGATCCGCAGCAGCGTGGCACGCGCGCCGACGCGATTGAGCATCAGGTTGCTCGGCACTTCGAACATCACGTAGCCGATGAAGAAAATGCTCACGGCCCAGCCGTACACCGTCTCGGGCAGCTGCAGGTCCTCCATGAACTGGAGCTTGGCGATGCCGATGTTGGTGCGTTCGATGAAGTTGAAGACGTAGCAGAGCATCAGGAACGGCAACAGCCGCCACAGCACCTTGCGGTACGTCTGCTCGATCAGCTGCGGGGAGGCGGAAGGCAACGAGGAATGCGAGGTCATCGTTCTACGTCGGGTCGATCAGCTGCGGGGATACGAGGACTTGTCGTCCAGAGTGTACCTCGCTGGTTTGCACGGGCCGATGCCAGTGCGGCATCGGTCGATGTCGGCTGCGTTATCGCTTCGACGCAGAGCAGCCGCTGCGGGCGCCCAGGGAAAATGCGTCTGGGCGCCGCAGCGAAGAGCTTGCGCAGGGTGCGCGCTGATTACTGACCGATCCGCTTGCCGTCCACTTTGAAGCGGAACACGACGTACGGCTTCTGCCGCAGATCCTTGCCCTGGAAGCGAGCCTGGCGGCCGATCTGATTTGCGGTGACGTACATGAAGCCATTGGCCGCAAGCGCCAGGGTGTCCGGCCAGAGCAGGCGCGGATCGCTCACCAGCGTCTCCAGCGTGCCGTCCACCTTGCGGCGGTGAATCGAGTTGTTCTCGAAATCGGTGATGTAGATGCGTCCCTCGGCATCCGCTTCGAGGCCGTCGGCCGAGCCGCCTTTCTCGCCCAGGTCCTCGATGGTCTTTGCGATCTCTGCGTCGCTCCTGCGTGGATCGGCCAGTGCGTCCACGCTGACCCTGAAGAGATGCCGGCCGCTGAGCACCGAGTAATAGAGCCATTTCGCGTCGGGGCTGAGCGCGATGCCGTCGGAGCCGATCTGGAAGCGCTGGCCGTCGCGATACAGCACCTGGCCTTCGTACACCGGCATGTAGGCCGGCTCCGGCCGGGTCGTGGCATGGTTCTGCAGGCGGCGCCAGCTCTTGCCGCTCGCAATGTCGACGATGATGATGCCGGTGGTGCCGGAGTCGGTGATGAACGCCGTGCCTTGCGGGCCGCGTTCGAGGTCGAAGCGCACATCGTTCAGGTAGGTGCCGGGCACGGCGACGCTCAACGCAATCGGGATGGTCTTGACCACCTCGTTGCTGTCCAGGTCGACCGCGACCAGCTTCGGCCCGCCTTCACGCAGATCGCCGAAGCCGTTGCCGGTATCCACGATCCAGAGCCGCTTGCCAGTGGGGTCCACCACGACACTCTGAGCGGCGAGCAGCGTCTGGGCGGCGCGATTCGGATCGCCCTTGTTCATCTCGGCGCTCGGGTAGGGGACGGTCCTGCCGTTCTTCACTTCGCCGACGGTGAAGAAATCCGGATGCGATTTTTCGTCGCCCCAGCGCGGAAAATTCACGAAGACGCGCCCGTCGTTCGAGACGGCCACGCCGGTCGGCATCGGGCCGTCGAAGGTCGCCACGACTTCCAGGTTGCCAATCGTTTTTTCACGAGCGAGCTCCTGCGCGCCTACGCACAGCGGTGCCAGCGTGATTGCCGCCAGCAACATCAGCTTGGGTCTCATCGTTTCCTGTTCCTCTATTCGTGCCGTGCAATCACGGTGGTTGACGCTGTGACGGACTTGCGTGCGGCAACCGGTTCGGCACCAGATCACTTCTTCGGCAACGGCCGCGGCGCCACGAAGGTCAGCACACGACGCGGATTGTCGATCATGATCTTGCGGATGGCTTCGTCACTCACGCCCTTCGCCTGCAGCGCCGGCAGCAGCGAGTTGGAAATGTAGCCGAAACCGCCGCCGCCGTTCTTCTTCAGCTGCATCTGCGTGCAGACGTCGTGACCCACCAGGATGCGGTCGGTCAGCCCGCTGTTCACCAAGGTGGCGATGCTCTGCGCCAGCCTTTCGGTGGCTTGGGGAGTTACGGCCTGCGCGCCCATGCCCATGAAGTCGAACTCGACGTAGGCGCCGCGATCGGTGATGCGCTTCATCTGCTCCACGTCGCCGGTGCCATTGTGGCCCATCACCACATGGTTCAGGTCGACGCCTTCGGCCTCGACGATATCCAGGATGCGCTGCTTTTCCTCCGGTGTGCCGCCGCCCATGTGGAACGACATCGGAGCGCCGGTCAGAACGCTGGCGCGCGCGCTGGCGCGTGTGCTCTTGATTTCGTTGTCCGTCAGTGGTCGACCTTCCACGCCGATCTCACCGATGATGCCCGAGCGCAGGTTGGTTCCCTGTGCGCCCACCGTGATGTCGTGCACGATGATGTCCGTCAGTTCCTCGACGGTGCGCACGCTCATGTCGCGCGGATGGAACATCTTCTGGTACCAGCCGGCGCCCATGACGACGTTCAGGCCCGAGGCCTCGGAGATGCGCTTCAGTCGTTGCGGATCGCGGCTCAGGCCGAAGTTGGAGACGTCGACGATGGTGCCGCCGCCGGCCTTCTTGAATTCCAGGATTTCCGACAACTGGGTATCGAAGTCCTCCAGCGTGTTCCAGCCCGGCGGGAGGCCTTTGGCCCAGTCCGGATCGTGACCGCCGTCCACCCAGTCCTTGGGTGCGCGCTCCAGCGCCTGTTGCGAGAGTTCTTTCTGCTGCTCGCTCATCTGATCGAATTCACCCGCCGCCGTGGCCGGCGTCTTGAAATGGATGAAGATGTGCTCGTGCATGAGCGTCTGCCCGGCCTGCGCCGGATCGATCGGGCCGCGGACCGTGAGGATCTTGCCGGCCAGATTGGGAATGGGTGGCGTCGCTGGTTGCGTGACCTGTGAGCTTGGGGTGCACCCCGAGGCGAGGATGCAGGTCAGGGCGAATGCCGCAGCAGTGACAGGCGCGATGCGTTTCATGGGTTTTCTCGTGGCTGAAGAATTGCGGCTGAAGGAGGGCAGCGATCTCAATCCTTGACGGGATTGAAGTCGCTCAGCTGGCGCAGCAGTTTCCTGACGGCGGGATCCTGCGCTTCCTTTTCCGAATACAGGGACTGGCCTTCGAGGTGATGGTCGTAGCCGCTGGCGTGATAGAACATCAACGTGTGCAGCGGCTTGTCGCCCAGCGCTTTGACGCTGTGCACGGTGTTGGGCGGAATGAACACGGCATCGCCGCGTGACAGCACGTGCGTTTCACCGCCGACGCTCCATTCGACCTGCCCGTCGAGAATGTAGAAGGTCTCGGCGTGGGTCTTGTGGAAATGCGGCTCGACCGAGAAGCCCACTTTCCACCGTTCGTCCTGGATGTTGAGGCGGCCACTGCTGTTGGTGGAGGACAACGCCACGTCCGAGGTGCCGTCATCGGAATACGAGGGGCGCTTGCCGGCAAACGAGAAGTACTCGACCGGTTGCGGCGGCAGCGGCGACTTCGCATCCGGCATGTGGAAGTCCTGCAGCAAGGCCAGCTGCTTCTGGATCTTCGGATCCTCGAGTTGTGCCGGCGTCAGGCTTTGCTGCAGCCACATGTGTTCTTCGAAGCCGCCCGGCTGCGACACCATCAGGGTGCGCATCGGTTCGTTGCCCACCACCTTGACGCTGTGCACGGTGTTCGCCGGGATGTGCACCAGATCGCCGGGCCCCAGCTTCCGGGTCTGGCCGCCGACGGTCCATTCGACCTGGCCGGACACGACGTAGAACGTTTCGGCGTGGCCCTTGTGATAGTGCGCCGGCACACGGAACTTCGGATCCCACAGTTCTTCACTCAGGCTGAAGCGGCCCTCGCTGTCCACGGAGGAGACCACGACTTCGGGCTCGACCAGCGCTTCCTTGAAGCTCGGGCGCTTGCCGGCGAATGAGAAATGGTGCCCGGGTTGCACCGGTGGCGCGGCCTGGGCGGGCAGGCTGACGGTCAACACCAGGCCGGCGATCAGGCCGACCTGCGCCAGCGATGCATTCCGGTGTTCTGAGCTATGACCAAACCGCATCGTAAGTCCCCATGAAAAAGATTGGTGTCGGGCAGGGGACGAACCTTAACATCGCAAGTAATTCAGAACAGCCCCCCTGTGGCACGCGGCGAGTCGTCGTCGGCATTGCACATAGGCCGCGCCCGGTGGCTGCCGATGCAGCGACGGGCTGCCCGGATCGAACGAACCGTCATCACTCGCAGGCAATCGGAGGAAGCATGCACCCACTGGGTTCAAGAAAGCGCACGCCGCGGCTGACACAGGCGCTGCTGTGTTCTGCGTTGATCGGTGCCGGACTGGTTGGCGTTCGGGCGCCGGTGATGGCCGACGTGCCGCCGAAGGCCGAAGCCGTTTCGACCTTCCCGCATTGGGATGCGTCCAAGCTGTCCACGCCCAGGTACCAGGCCAAGGTCGAGAATGCCGTGCGTGTGCCGATGCGCGACGGTGTGGGATTGACGGCGGATGTGTACCGTCCGGAGGCCGAAGGCAAGTTCCCCACCATCCTGGTGCGCACGCCGTACAACATGCGTTCGCCGGACGACATCGCCAATGCGAAACGCTATGCGACCTATGGTTACGCCGTGGTCATGATGGACGTGCGCGGGCGCTACCTTTCCAAGGAGGCGCCTTACTACGCTTATCGCCACGAAGCCGATGACGGTTACGACACCGACGAATGGATCGTCAAGCAGCCGTGGAGCAACGGCAAGCTCGGCACGCTGGGCGGCTCCTACCTGGGATACACCCAGGTCAGCCAGGCCACGCGGGGCAATCCCCACCTGGTATCGATGGCGGCGGACGTGACCAGCACGGCGATCCATCAGGGCTGGACGTATGTCGATGGCGCCTTTCATCTCGGCTTCGCATTGCCGTGGGGCGCAGGCGTGGTCTATGGCAACAGCGGCCAGAACGTCGGTGCGGTCAAATACGATCATCTGCCCGTGATCGAAGCGGACGCCACCATGGGTCATGCCGTCGAGCACTATCGCGACTGGCTCGAGCATCCGCTGCAGAACGATCCCTACTGGAAGAACATCAGCTTCGAGCAGCAAGCCCACAAGATCAAGGCGCCGCTGCTGGTGGTGGCGGGCTGGTTCGACATCTTCCTGCGCGGTGCGATCGACGATCAGGTCAACATCGTCAAGGCGGGCAACCGGCACAAGCGCCTGATCATCGGCCCGTGGACTCACAACAAGTACCTGGGCAAGCGCGATGGCGGCGGCAGCGTCGATTTCGGTCCCGAGGCCAATGTCGACACCAGCAAGATCTATCAGGCCTGGCACGACAAGTGGCTGCTGGGCATCGACAACGGCATGGACCGGGCCGCGCCGGTCAGCATTTTCGTGATGGGCGAGAACCGGTGGCGCAACGAGAACGAATGGCCGTTGGCGCGCACCCGGTACACCAAGTACTACATCCACGGCGGCGGCAAGGCCAACAGCGCAGCGGGCGACGGCGTGCTTTCCACGCTGCCGCCCAAGAACGAGCCGACCGACCAATACGTCTACGATCCGGCCGACCCGGTGCAGACTCTGGGCGGCAACGTCTGCTGCAGTTCGGTCCCCTCGGGCACCCACGATCATCGCGAGATCGAAAAGCGCGATGATGTGCTGACCTACACTACGCCGGTGCTGACGCAGGCGGTGGAAGTCACGGGCCCGATCAAGGCCAAGCTCTACGCGGCGACCAGCGCCAAGGACACCGACTGGGTGGTACGGCTGATCGACGTGCACCCGGATGGCATGGCGCAGAACATCCAGGACGGCATCCTGCGTGCACGCTACCGTGCCGGCAACGACAAGCCGGCCTCGCTGCTGGATGCCGGCAAGGTCTACGAATACGACGTGGACATGTGGGCCAGCAGCAATGTGTTCCTGCCCGGCCATCGTATCCGCGTGGAGATCACCAGCAGCAACTTCCCGCGCTTCGATCGCAATCTGAACACCGGTGAGGACCCGGCCACCGGCGTGCGCATGCAGAAGGCGTCACAGACCATCTATCACGACGCCAAGCACCCATCGCACGTGCTGCTGCCCATCATTCCGCGCAAGTAAGGACTCGGCCCGCACCGAATCGAAGAGGGGCTTGCTGGCGGCAAGCCCCTCGATGCGCCGGATCCATCTCCAGGACCCGGCAACCAGGACGGTCTTCTGCTCGTGCAGAGGCTTCCCGAGAAACTCTGCGACCTCGGCCGTCCGCGGCCCAGAGCCCGGGCGGCAGCCAGAAAGCTGCGGGCGCCGTCCGGACTGCGATGGTCGGGGGTGCTGTAGACTGCGCCCTTCGAATTCATCACGTTAGAGATGCGGGTGCACAAGCGCGACTTTGCCTTCGATCAGCGGCTGATCCGTCTGTCCCTGTTTGCGCTGGTCATCGGGGTGCTCAGCACGGCCAGCGCCTGGCTGCTGCTCGCGGGCATCCGGCTGTTCACCAACCTGTTCTTTTTCCAGGCCTTGTCGCTGGCGGAGCGCTCGCCGGCGGCGCATCACCTGGGGCTGTGGGTCATCGTCGTGCCGGCGCTCGGCGGGCTCATCGTCGGACTGATGTGCCGGTACGGTAGCGAGAAGATCCGTGGGCACGGCATCCCGGAAGCGCTCGAAGCGATTCTGTACGGCAAGAGCCGCATGTCGCCCAAGATCGCCGCGCTGAAGCCGCTGTCCTCGGCCATCGTGATCGGCAGCGGCGGGCCGTTCGGAGCGGAGGGGCCCATCATCATGACGGGCGGCGCCGCGGCGTCGTTGCTTGCCCAGGCGTTCCATCTGACCTCCGCCGAACGCAAGGCCCTGCTGGTGGCGGGCGCCACCGCCGGCATGACGGCTGTTTTCGGTACGCCGCTGGCCGCAG
>DATMEZ010000129.1:0-6937 GCA_035556415.1 Povalibacter sp. | reverse complement strand
GCCGTGGTGGAAGCCAAGCCGCTGGCGCAGCTCGACCGCTCGCGCGAAGTGCTGCTGCTGTGGTTCGAAAAATCCACCGAGAAACCCGCGACGGTCGACAAGCCTGCCGCTGCACCGGCATCGAGCGCACGCGCAACGGGCGCCCCGGCCGAAGGCGCTTCGCCTGCTGCGTCCGCAGCGTCGCAATCTGCGCCGCCAGCGGCAGGTGCGACCACACCGGCCTCCGCCGCCTCGGTGTCCGCCCCCGCTGCGACGCCGACGCAACCGCCGCCTCAGTGAACTTCATGCAAAGGAGGCTTGGCCATGTCGAGTAGCGGACGCTCCAACGGCCTGCGCATCACGCTGACCACGATCATCGCGCTGATCGTGGCGATCGTGCCGCTGCCGGACGCCATCCAGTCGGCGCGGCCGCATCTGTTGCTGCTGCTGGTGATCTACTGGTCGCTGAGCGCACCGCGCATCGCCGGGCTGATGTTTGCTTGGGCCTGCGGCCTGGCCATCGACGTGCTCAAGGGCACCCTGCTCGGCCAGCATGCCGCAGCATTCCTGCTGGTGGCGTACCTGACCCACAAGTTCCAGCTGCGGATCCGGATCTTTCCCATCTATCACCAGACGCTCACCGTGTTCATGCTGCTGGCGGTGTACGAATTCGTCGTGTTCTGGCTCGACGGCATCATCGGCCCTGCAGTGACCACCTGGCTGCGCTGGCTGCCGGTGCTCACCAGCGCGGCACTGTGGCCGCTGCTGGTCGCGGTGATGGATACCTGGAACCGCGGCCGACGATGAACCGCCTCGACCGCCCCACCTGACCATGCTGCGCTCCGCCCGCATCAAGGACCACAACGCCGAGCATCGCCTGTTCGACCGGCGTGCGATCGCCGCCGCCATCGTCATGGTGCTGGCCATCGCGGCGGTGATCCTGCGGCTGGTGTGGCTGCAGGTCCTCAAGTACGAGTACTTCGTGGATCTGTCGCAGGGCAACCGGATCAAGATCGAACCGATCCCGCCCAACCGCGGATTGATCCTCGATCGCAACGGCGTGCCGATGGCGACCAACGCGCCGTCCTACCAGCTGGAGCTGCGGCGCGAGCAGGTGCCGGACCTGGACGCCACCCTGGCGAGCCTGGCCGCCATCGGCCTGCTCGAAGTCGATGACATTCCGGCGCTGAAGAAGGACATTCGCAGCCGACGCATTTTCGATGCGGTGCCGATCCGCCTGCAGCTGAACGAAGAGGAGCTGGCGAGGTTCGCGGCGCGGCGCCACGATTTTCCCGGCGTCGACATCCGCCCGCGACTGACGCGTTATTACCCGTTGGGCGAGAGCAGCGTGCACGCCACCGGCTACGTCGGCGCCATCAGCGAAGAAGACAAGAAGACACTCAACATCGACGATTACGCCGGCACCAACCTCACCGGCAAGAGTGGCGTGGAAAAAGCCTACGAGCGCGAGCTGCATGGCACCGCCGGCCTGCAGCAGCTGCTGGTCAATGCGCAGGGTCGCAGCGTCGAGCGCATCGGGCGCTCGCCGGTGGACCTGGTGCGCAAGGAACCAATCGCCGGCAACGATCTGTACCTGACCATCGATCAGCGCGTGCAGCAGATCGCCGAGGAGGCGCTGCGCGGACAGCGCGCCTCCGCGGTGGCGATCGACCCGGCAAACGGCGACATCATCGCATTCGTCAGCACGCCGGCATTCGATCCGAACCTGTTCGCACGTGGGCTGAGCCGTACCGAGTATCGTGCGCTGACCGAAGACCCCGACAAGCCGATGTACGACCGCGCCATCCGCGGCGTGTATCCGCCGGGCTCGACCATCAAGCCGCTGATGGGGCTGGCAGCCCTGCAATATGGCGTGGTGACCCCGGAGCACACTGAATACTGCCGCGGACTGTTCCGCCTGCCGCGCGTGAGCCGACCATGGCGCGACTGGAACTACGACAGGGGCGGCCACGGCCCGGTCAACATGCGCAAGGCCATCGCCACGTCCTGCGACGTGTACTTCTACGACATGGCCAACCTGCTGGGGGTCGACCGCATCCACGACTTCCTGGCGCAGTTCGGCCTGGGCGCGCCCACCGGCATCGACATTCCCGGCGAGAAGACCGGCATCCTGCCATCCACCCAATGGAAGAAGAACGCCTTCCGCCAGCCCCAGATGAAGATCTGGTATCCGGGCGACACCATCAGCATCGGCATCGGCCAGGGCTACATGTCGGCCACGCCGCTGCAAGTGGCGCACTACGCTGCGACGATTGCCGCGCGCGGGCACCGCTTCCAGCCGCGGCTGGTGAAGGCGATTCGCAATGTGCGAACCGGCGAGATCCGCGAACTCGAACCGAAGGAACTGCCGACGGTCAAGGAATCCGAACCTGCGGCCTGGGACGTCGCGGTCGGCGGCATGATCGATGTCGCCAACGCGCCGTACGGCACGGCCCGCGGAGCAGCGGCGAACGCGCCCTACCTCATCGCCGGCAAGAGCGGCACGGCACAGGTGTTCAAGGCAGCTGCCAACGAGCGGGTGCGCAAGGCCAATGAGTTGCAGGAGCATCTGCGTGACCACGCGTTGTTCATTGCATTTGCGCCGGCCGATGCGCCCATGCCCAAGCTGGCGGTCGCCGTCGTGGTCGAGAATGCGCCGAGCGGCGGCTCAGCGTTTGCAGCGCCGATCGCGCGGCGTATTCTCGATGCCTACCTGCTGACCCCGGAGCAATGGGCCGAGCAGGAGGCGAAGCGCGCCGAACTCGAAGCCAAGCGCAAGGGCATTCAGCCGACGCCGCGCCCGCAGCCGCCCGCCCCGGCTCCCGTCAACGACTGATCTTCCGTTCGAGACCGCATGGACTACGGCGCCCTAGACACCTCGCGAACGCAACGCACGCTGACCGGATCGGCGCGCGTGCTGCTGGCGCTGCACCTGGACGGCCCGCTGTTCGTGGCGCTGTGCCTGGTCGCAGGTGTAGGCATTACCGTGGTGTTCAGTGCTTCCGGACGCAGCGTGGAAATGCTGGAAGCCCAGGTGATGCGCTTTCTGCTGGCCGTGGTGACGATGATCATGCTGGCGCAGATTCCGCCGCGACTGATCCGCGCCGCAACGCCATGGGTTTACCTGCTCGGCCTGCTGCTGCTGCTGGTCGTGATGTTCACCGGCGACGTCGCCATGGGCGCACAGCGCTGGCTCGACCTCGGCGTGGTGCGCTTCCAGCCCTCGGAAATCATGAAGCTCGCCGTGCCGCTGGCATGCGCCTGGTATCTGAACGAGCGGCCGCTGCCGCCGAGCTTTCTGTCGCTGCTGGTCCTGGCGCTGGCCATCCTGGTCCCCACCGTCATCATCGCCGAGCAGCCCGACCTCGGGACCGCGGTGCTGGTTGCCGCGGCCGGCGCGATGGTCGTGCTGCTCGCCGGCCTGCCGGTCCGCTTCATCCTTGCGGTCATCGGCTTGCTGATTCCCGCGGTCTATGTGGCCTGGCAATTCCTGCTACATGACTATCAGCGCCAGCGCGTGCTCACCTTTCTCGACCCGCAGACCGATCCGCTCGGCGCCGGCTATCACATCATCCAGTCGCAGATCGCCATCGGCTCGGGCGGCGTCTTCGGCAAGGGCTATCTCAACGGCAGCCAGGCGCAGCTCGAATTCCTGCCCGAGCGCTCCACCGATTTCATCTTCGCGGTGATCGGCGAGGAATGGGGCCTGATCGGCCTGATGACCGTGCTGGTGCTGTACATGTTCGTCATTGGCCGCGCGCTGTATCTCGCAGCTCAATCGCAAGACACCTTTGCGCGCCTCGCAGCCGGCAGCCTCGCGCTGACGTTCAGCGTGTACGTGTTCGTGAACACGGGCATGGTCACGGGTCTGCTGCCGGTGGTCGGCGTGCCGTTGCCGCTCATCAGCTACGGCGGCACTTCGATGGTGACCCTCATGGCAGGTTTCGGTATCCTCATGTCGCTGTGCGCGAAGCGGAAGCTCGTGGGTCATTGACCCAGCGCGTCTGTGGATCGCGACCGGCCATTCTGCGCCGCTCGCGTCAACACTCTCTCAACGCTTAGGAGCGACGTGATCCGACTGTCCCTATCGACCCTTCTCTGCGCTTTTCTCAGCGTTCCTGCCCTGGCGCTCGACAGCAACCGCGCCGACGTACGCGAATTCATCGAGGAAATGACCCGCGACTACAGCTTCGATCGCGACGAGCTGACGCAGCTGCTGGCGCAGGCCGAAACCAAGCAGGCCATTCTCGATGCAATCAGTCGGCCCGCCGAGCGCGTAGTGCCCTGGTACGAATATCGACAGCAGTTCCTCACCGACACACGCATCCGCCAGGGCACCAGTTTCTGGCGTGCCCACGCGCAACGGCTGGCGGCAATCGGAGACGAAGGCATTGCACAGACCGTCGCCGGCATTTTGGGAGTGGAGACCTCCTACGGACGCATCACCGGCCGCTATCGCGTCATCGATTCACTGACAACACTGGCTTTCGACTATCCCCCGCGCGCCGCCTTCTTCCGCAAGGAACTGCAGCAGTTCCTGATCCTGGCGCGTGAGGAAGCGGTGGACCCGAAGGTCGCGCTGGGATCCTACGCCGGAGCGATGGGCTCACCGCAATTCATCTCCAGCAGCTATCGCAACTTCGCCGTGGACGCAGACGGCGACGGCCACCGCGATCTGTGGTCGAACTGGGATGACGTGATTGGCAGCGTCGCCAACTATCTGCGCGTACACGGCTGGCGAGGCGGCGAGCCGGTGTTTGCCGAGGCGACGCTGGCCAGCCCTGACCTTGCTGCCTTCGATACGAAGAGCATCGCATTGAACGAGTCGGTGCAATCGCTACGCGACAAGGGCGTGCGTTTCGAAACGCCCTTGCCGCCCGAAGCACCAGCCATGCTGATCGTGGCGCAGGGCAAGAATGGTCCGCTGTACCGGGTGGGCTTCAACAACTTCTACGTCATCACGCGCTACAACCGCAGCAACATGTATGCGATGGCGGTTCACGAGCTGGGCCAGGCGGTGCGCGCAACGATCCCGGATGCGGAACGATAGATGACTTCCACACGTACGCGACGAACTTCCGTCGGATCGCTTCTGCCGATGGTTGCCATTGCAACCGCGGCCCTGCTCGCCGGTTGTACCGGCGCACCCAAGCGCTCTCCTCCCCAGCCCGGAACTCCGCCCGTCGTCGCACCGCAGGCGCCAAAAGACATCGCGGCAATTCCGGACGCAGTGCCACGCGCCGAGCCTCGCTCTGCCAGAGGTAATCCACGGTTCTACGAGGTGCTGGGCAAACGCTACTTCGTGCTGCCGACGGCAGCAGGTTACGTCGAGCGCGGTGTCGCATCCTGGTATGGGCCGGGCTTTCACGCCGCACAAACTTCCAATGGCGAGCCGTACGACATGTATGGCATGACCGCAGCACACAAGACGCTGCCGCTGCCCACCTACGTTCAGGTCACCAATCTCTCCAATGGCCGCAGCGTGGTACTGCGTGTCAACGACCGTGGCCCGTTCAAAGACGGCCGTATCATCGATCTCTCTTACACGGCCGCCGCGAAGCTCGACATCCTGCGCGCCGGCACGGCTTTCGTCGAAGTGCGCGCGCTGACACCGGAACAGGCGCCAGAACAGACATCGACCGCGACGACCAGTGCCGCGCCCGCAGTGCGCGAGCTGTTCGTTCAGGCTGGCGCATTCGGCAACGAAGCCAACGCTTCGAAGCTGCTGGCGCAATTGCGCTCCAACGGCGTCGACAAGAGTTTCATCCGCGAGGATCGACTCAACGGGCAGACCCGTTACCGCGTTCGCGTCGGTCCCATTCCCAACGTTGCTGAATTCGACCGTGTCATCGCACGACTGAAAACCCTGGGCATTGCCGACGCAATGCTCGCGCCGGAAGAATGAACGCGCGCGCCAGGTTGGCAGGATCCCGGTCGAATTGCGCCACTTGCATGACCTGTGACTCCCCGCGGCTACCGCTGGGGCCAGCGCTGGCGATTTTTTCATCTACATTCGCTGCGCTTCGCTCGGTAGAATTCCGCCTCCCCGCCGCTTCTCGTTCATGGTGACGTCGATCATGCCTCAACACCTGCGCACGCTGGCCCTGCTGCCATTTCTCGCCACGATCGGCATGAATCTGTCCGCTTGCTCGGACTCGAAAGCCGTCGCCCAGACCACCGCAAGCATCGACGCGACCCTGCCTGACGCGATGGCACCCGGCGCCGCTGCCGAGAAGGCGCTGCCGATTCCAGCGCCGCCGCAGGTGCGGGCCAAGGGCTATTTCCTGGTGGATTACGTAAGCGGCCAGGTGCTGGCGGCGAACAACGAGAACGAGCGCCTGGAACCGGCCAGCCTGACCAAGCTGATGTCGGCCTACGTCATCTTCCATGCGCTCGAGGACGGCCGTATCAAGCTCAGCGACATGGTGACCATCAGCTCCCATGCGCGCAGCCAGAACGGCTCGCGCATGTTCGTCGACGTGGGCACGCAGGTGAGCGTGGAGAATCTGATCCAGGGCCTGATCGTGCAGTCAGGCAACGACGCTACGGTGGCGCTGGCCGAGCACGTGGCTGGCAGCGAGCCGGTGTTCGTCGACCTGATGAATCAATATGCACAGCAGCTCGGCATGAGCGGCACGCATTTCCAGAACTCGCCGGGACTGCCCGACCCCGAGCACTACTCCACCGCGCGCGATATCGGCGTGGTGTCGGCGGCGCTGATCCGTGAGTACCCCGAGTACTACAAGTGGTATTCGCAGCGCCAGTTCACCTGGAACAAGATCACGCAGCCGAACCGCAACGGCCTGCTGGCACGCGATCCCACCGTGGACGGCATGAAAACCGGTCATACCGACAGCGCCGGCTATTGCCTGGTGTCTTCGGCCAAGCGCGATGACATGCGGCTGGTCTCGGTCGTATTGGGTTCGCCTAGCGTCCGCGCGCGCGAGGACGCGAGCTC
>DATMEZ010000128.1:0-30000 GCA_035556415.1 Povalibacter sp. | reverse complement strand
GAGAATGGCGCGATGGCGCACACGATCTGCGTTCTTTCCGAAGCGCGGATCGGCATGGAACGAGCAGCCGGCGGCTTCGCAGAATTTCGCGAACTGGCTGTCGTTGCCTACCGCCAGCACGAACTGGCCGTCGGCGGCGTCGAACACCTGGTAAGGAACGATGTTGGCGTGCGCATTGCCCTGCCGGTGCGGCACCTTGCCCGACACCAGGTAGTTCATGTTCATGTTGGCGAGGGTCGCGACCTGCACGTCCAGCAACGCCATGTCGATGTACTGCCCCTCGCCGGTCTGCGTGCGATGGGCGAGCGCCGCGAGCACCGCAATCGTCGAATACAAGCCCGTCATGATGTCGGCCGCCGCCACGCCGACTTTCTGCGGTCCCCCGCCCGCCCGTTCGTCGCGCTCTCCGGTGATGCTCATCAACCCGCCCATGGCCTGGATGATGAAATCGTAGCCGGCCACGTGACGCATCGGACCGCTCTGGCCGAAGCCGGTGATGGAGCAGTAGATGAGGCCGGGATTGAGGACCTTGAGATCCTCATAGCCCAGGCCATAGCGGGCCAGATCGCCGGCCTTGTAATTCTCCAGCAGCACGTCGCACTGTGCCGCGAGTCTGCGGACCAGCGCCTGCCCTTCGGGGCGCGAGATATCCAGCGTCACCGACTTCTTGCCGCGATTGGCAGCGAGGAAATAAGCCGCCTCGTGCGTGTCGTTGCCTGCCGTGTCCTTTAGATAAGGAGGCCCCCAGGCACGCGTGTCATCTCCGCTGCCCGGCCGCTCGATCTTGATCACCTCGGCGCCCAGGTCGGCGAAAACCTGGCCCGCCCAGGGACCGGCGAGCACACGGCTCATGTCGAGCACGCGCAGGTGCGACAAGGCGCCGCGGGATCTGCTGTCAATCTGGGAATTCATGCATGACGGCCGTCAGGAAGATGCGGGAGTGTACTGGCAAAATCGCGGGTCGGCCGACCCTGGACCCTCGTGCATCGAAAACACCAGGAAGCGAGAATCACCGGTGCGCCGAACCCGAACGAAATGTAATCTGCCGACGACCGCAACTGGTGCGGGAATTTCCGCGCAATGGATCTACGGTCGATGACGACACGGAACGAACGTGTCAGCGGTCACTCTTAAATAGTGTGGGGATGCCAACGACTCGCGCCTTTCCAAGGACCTGAAAATGGCTCATCGGATCACCCATCGCCCGATCGTCGCGCTCCTGCTGCTGCCCCTGGCGCAGGTCGCGCTGGCGGCCGAGCCTGCCGGCAGCCACGCCGGCACTGCGAACGATCCGCCCCGGACCGAAGCCAGCCCGGTGAGAAAGCCGCTGGACCTGCGGCCGCCCGACATCACTACGCTGCTGTCACAGGCCGAGCTGGACCGGATCCTGAGCCGGATCGTCGAGGAGAACATCGAGGAAGTGGAGGTGCAGCGCGAGCGCACCAAAGCGCCCAACCTCGGAACACCGGCCGTACCGCTCGGCATTGCCTCGCCCTTCTGGGCAATCGCGCATCCGCTGCAGGCGTGGCGTATCTTTACCCCCATTCCGCCGGACCGCGCGCAGTACATCAGCGCGCCGGCGGACGCAACGGATGCATATCGTCGGCCGATATTTTTCCCGCCCTGATCTCTTTGCACGGTGGCTGGCCGGCACGGTAAATTGACGCCGATCCCGGGCCGTTTCCATTCTCGCCGCGCCGATTCATCGACGTCGGGCGCGTCCCAAAGGCCGATGATGCTCGACGACGAAATCTGCGCCTTTCTCGCCAGCGGCGTATCGATCACGATCGCCTCCCGCAACGCTTCCATGCAGCCTTCGATTTCGCGCGCCAAGGGCTGCCGGGTTCTGCCCGGCCCGCAACCGAAGCTACGTATTTATGTATCGGTGTCTCACGCCGGGGAATTGCTCGACGACGTTCGCGCAACCGGCATGATTGCCGCAGCCTTCAATCTTCCGGATACGCACCGCTCGTTGCAGCTCAAGGGTAGCGACGCTCGTATCGCAACTCTCGATGAGGCAGACCGCGCAGCAATCGACCGCTGCATCCTCGCCTTCTCTGCTTCGCTGACGACGCTGGGGTTCTCCAACGATTTCATCCGCGCCTTCTTCGAGGCGCCGCAGGATGAAACCGCCATCGAGTTCACGCCTGCCGATGCGTTCCAGCAGACGCCCGGTCCCTCGGCCGGAGCGCGGCTGCCATGACGCAGCTGACACTGGAATCCATCCGCGATTGTCTGGACGGAGAAGTCCCCGGCGTCATTGCCACCTGTTCGCCCGACGGCGTGCCGAACATCAGCTACGTCTCGCAGGTGCACTACGTCGACGGCGAGCACATCGCCCTGTCATTCCAGTTCTTCAGCAAGACCCGCGACAATATCCGCGCCAATCCGGTGGCGAACGTGATGGTGGTCAATCCGGAGACCGCCGCCCGCTATCGTTTGCAAGCGCAATATCTGCGGACCGAGGACACCGGCGCCACCTTCGAGAACATGAAGGCGAAACTGGCCGGCATCGCTTCGCACACCGGCATGAGCGGCGTGTTCCGGCTGCAAGGCGCGGACATTTACCGCGTCACATCCGTCACTGCAGTGGCTGGTCAGACCGTGCTGCCGACACCACCGCGCAAAAGCCTGCTTGCCGCTGTCCGCACCTTCTCGCAATCCACTGAGCGGTGGAATGAACTGAGCGAGCTGCTCGACGGTGCACTGGCGCAGATCGAGCAGCAGCTGGGTGTGCGCCACTCCATGATTCACTGGCTGGACGAAAGCGGCGAACGTCTCTACCTGGTGGCCAGCCGGGGCTACGCCCAGTCAGGCATCGGCTCGGAGATTCAGTTGGGGCAAGGTGTGATTGGCGTTGCTGCACGCGCGCGAACTTCGATTCGTGTCACGCATGCAACCTCCGAGTACACCTACAGCCGCGCCGCCCGCGAAAGCGTCCGCACCACCCAGCTTGCCGATCGCCTCGAAGCCGAGATTCCCCTGCCGGGCCTGCCGGCACCTGGCAGCCAGCTCGCGGTGCCGATAACGGCCCGGACGCGACTGCTCGGCGTCCTGTATCTCGAAGATGCCGATGAATCGCAATTCGGCTACGACGAGGAAGACGCCGTGGTCGCGATCGCCCAGCATCTGGGACTGGCGGCGCAAATGCTCAGCCAGACGAGTGAACGCAACGCCGACCGGCCACGCACCGTGCAGAACGAACCTGCGCCGGCAGGCCAGCCGCTGGTCGTTCGTCACTACGCGGCGGACGATACGATCTTCATCGGCGATGACTACCTGATCAAAGGCGTAGCCGGCGCGATTCTCTGGAAGCTGCTGCATGAGTTCACGGCGCGCGGACGCAGCGAGTTCACCAATCGCGAGCTGCGCCTGGATTCGACGTTGCCGCTGCCGGACGTGTCGAGCAATCTGGAGGCGCGCCTGATCCTGCTGCAGCGTCGGCTGGCCGAGCGTTGTCCCAGCCTGGGCATCGAAAAGACAGGACGCGGCCGTTTCCGTCTGCGCATTGCCCGACCGTTGTGCCTTCTGGAAGCGACCTGAGCCAGGCGTCGAGCAGGTCTGCGGGGCTGGTCGCCATTGCGGCAAACATGGTTGATCCTCCGGCGCTTCAGTTCAGCGCCATCTCGAGCTTGTAGAAATCGCGCTGGCTCAGAACCTGCCGCGCGAGCTCGAGCACGCCGCTGAACACCTCCGGCGGTGCATTGCGCTTCATGCCACCGAGCAGCGCGGCACGCTCGCCGGCATTGCTGTGCGCCAGCATCCAGCGCAGCCCCTGAACCGATTCTTCCGGGGCCAGCGAAGCGACGATCCGGTGCTCGATCTCGAAGACCTGCTCCTCGGTGCAGGCCTGGATCAGCGCGCGGTGATTCTCCGTTTCCTCGACGATCATGTGCGTGAAGTTCTCCGCGACGAACGCACTGACGTTCAGATATAGCTTGCGTGCCAGCGCAGCATCTCGATCCGGGTCAGCGGACTCGAGCTGCGCGATCTGCCGCTCCAATGCATCGATCTGGGTTACGTGCTCGATATGCTCATGCGCAGTGCGCGACGAAAGCTGCGCATCCGAGCGGGCGATGGCCGGATGCACGAAATCGTTCTCGTGTTGCAGATGACCGCGACACATGGCCAGCAGGCCGCGCAGCTGCTGCAGAACCTGGTCCCGCTCGCAGGCATCGGTCACGTCCATGCGACCCAGCTTCAGCAGCACGTCGGTCATGAAGCCCCGCAGCCCTTTGTGGACCACGGCATAGATGTTGTAGCGGTCCTCGCTGGGCTGCTCCTGGGAAACGTGGACCGGGCTGAGTGCGGCCATGGAAAACTCCGGCAATGGGGTGAACCGCGACGGCGGCGATGGCGCACACGTTAGTGGAATCGCCCAAATCGGCTCGCTAAAAGCGCCGTAAGGAAACACTAAAAAAATGCTAACGCCGCGGGGCGTCGCTGCTTTACGTCACCGGCAGTGAACGGCGAGGTATGCGAGAATCCGCCCTCGATCCCGTCCGAGCGACCGATCCGCCGATGAATGCACAAACCAACGCCGCACCCATGCCTTGCCGTCACCTGAAATTCGAAGGTGGCTGCAATTTCCGCGACATCGGCGGCTATGCCGCCGCCGGCGGGCGCGCCGTGAAATGGGGGCAGGTGTATCGCACCGGCGTGCTGAGCTATTTCACCGGCAACGATCACTCTTCACTTCTCAAACTCGGCGTACGCGCCATCTGCGATCTGCGGCGTGAAGAAGAACGCGAACGTGAGCCAACGCGCTGGCCCGATGCTTCGATTCAGGCTCTGGCATGGAAGGACGACGCGAACACACCAACCGTGCGCGGCTTCGCCGCCAAGCGGCCACGCACTGCCGCCGGAATGCGTGATGCAATGATCGATGTCTATCGTGCGCTACCCGCCTGGATGGCGCCACGCATTCGCGGCTTGTTCGAGTGCATCGCCACCGGCAAGGCACCGGTCGTCGTCCACTGCGCGGCGGGCAAGGATCGCACCGGCGTCGCCATTGCAGTGTTGCTCGGCGCGTTGGGCGTATCCGGCGACAGCATCATCGAGGACTATCTGCTGACCAACGCCGGCGGCAATTTCGAGCACTTCATCCTGGCGCATCAGCACAGCCAGCTCGGCCTGGCCGATGCGCATCAGCCGCTGCTGTCCATGCCGCCGGAGATGCGACGCATGCTGTTCGTCGCCGATCCCGACTACCTGCAGGCGGCGCTGGAACAGATCGAGCGTGCGCATGGCGGGCTGGAAACCTACCTTAAGACTTCGGTGCAACTCGAGCCGGCAACTTTGCAGCAAGTTCGCGATTCGCTGCTCGCGTGACGCAGAAAATGTCCTGAAAGCATCGTTCGAGTCTTGCTCCGACCGCAACGTCGCCGCACAATCGACCGCGCTACTGACTCAACGAGCAGACTGCAGTTACGCAGATCCTCATGCCGATCGGGCCCGCACAGAACGAAGAATCGCTGGTCGCGCGCGTACTCGCGCAAGGGTATGGCCGGCTGCATTTCCCCGAACCGCTGGAAAGCGAATTCCGCGCCGATCACATGCTGGCGTCGGTGCGCTGGGTGCGCATGTGCCTGTTCGTGGCGGTCGGCACCAGCGTCGGCTTCGCCCTGATCGACCACTGGGTCATTCATGCCAACAACCCGATGCCCGACGTGGTGCGCTTCGGGTTGCAGTTGCCGGTATTGTTCGCGGCGCTGCTCGCGACCTTCAAGCCGTTCTACGTGAACTGGTACGAGCGTGCCATCCAGGTCGGCGGTCCGTTGTTCGGCATCGGCACCGTGCTGCTCGCGGTCTATGCCCAGCCGCAGCACACCGCGCTGGTCGGCTCGCGCATCCTGCTGGTCGCGTTTTTCTACTATTTCATGTCCGGCCTGCGAATGACGCAGGCATTGCGCGGCAATCTGATCATCCTGGCTGCACTGATAGTCGCAGGTGTCGGCGGGTTCCTGCCATCCGACGCCGCGACTTATCTCTCGTTCGCGCTGATCTGCGCCAATGTCATCGGTGTCGCCGGCGCGTACGCGCTCGAATATGCGAATCGGACTTCATTCCTGGAACGCAAGCTGCTGGTGGAGATCGCCGAGCTGGACGGCCTTACACGCCTGCTCAACCGGCAAACCTTCGAAGCACGCGTCCGTGATTCCTGGCGCCGTGCCGTGGCGGAACATCGCGCGGTGACGGTGCTCATGGTCGATGTCGATCATTTCAAGCTGTACAACGATCACTACGGCCACCAGGCGGGCGACGACTGTCTGCGACGCGTCGCCACCGCCGTTCGCACCGCAGTGGCAACACGGCCGGACGATTTCGTCGCACGCTACGGCGGCGAAGAGATCATTGCAGTGCTGATCGATTGCGACGACTCTAATGCGCAGGAGATCGCACGGCGCGTGGTGGCGGAAGTCGCCGCACTCGACATTCCGCATGCTTCCTCGATCGAATGCAGACGCGTCAGTGTCAGCGTCGGAGCGGCAACCCAGATGCCACCGATCGCCTCTTCCTACGATTCCATCGTGAGACTGGCCGATGGCGCTCTCTACGCAGCCAAACGCCAGGGCCGCGATCGCAGCATCGCGGTCGAAGCACAAACCGCCGCGGTCGCCTAGCGCAAAAATCTCTGTACGAGCAGATCCGGACTAGAAACCTCGTCCTCTCACTCTGAGAAGCTGGACCTGCGGAGAAAACAGGACCGGCGCCGTTGCGCTGCGCGTCCGAAGATGCGACGAGTAGCCTGCGACTGCCAAATCTCAAAGGAGAATTCGCAGGACGCATCGGCAATGGCACCGGATTCACGCGCCCGGCGCACTTTGCGCACGCCACATTGGACCCCAGGAGATTCGAATGTACCAAGGCAGCTGTCTCTGCGGCGAAGTGAAGTATGAGTTGACGGGCGAAATCGGCTCCGGCCTGTTCTGTCATTGCTCGCGTTGCCGCAAGGCCAACGGCTCGGCCTTCGCCGCGAATGCGCCCATTGCCACTGCGGATCTGCGGATCGTCAGCGGCGCCGCATTGCTCAAGCGCTTCAGCACCGCCGAAGGTGTCCACCGGGTCTTCTGTTCGAACTGCGGCTCGCCGCTGTTCAGCCGTCGCGACCATGCGCCGGAAACCCTGCGCCTTCGTCTTGGAACGCTCGATACCCCGCTCACCCGTGGACCGCAGGCTCACATATTCACGGCCTCCAAGGCCGAGTGGTTCGAGATCAACGATTCACTGCCGCAGTTCCCGCAGCGGCCGGAGTGATCGTTCGAGCTGGTCTCTGGCGATGGCCGACCCGCGCACTTGGCCAGACTCCGTCTGCCAGGCCACATCGAAATAATTCTTTTGCGAATGCGCTGTGAAGCTGACCGCGCGGCATTCACGGCATGACCGGCGGCCGATACTCCAGCGTCAGCCCGAACAGCCATAGCAGGAACAGCACCAGCGGCACGTGCGCGACGAACTGCACGATGGTGAAGCCAACCACGTCGCGCGCCTTCAGGCCCAGAATGCCCAGTAGCGGCAACATCCAGAACGGATTGATCAGGTTGGGCAGCGCCTCGGCGGCGTTGTAGACCTGTACCGCCCAACCCAGGTGCACGTGCAGATCGTTGGCCGCCTGCATCACGTACGGCGCTTCGATGATCCACTTGCCGCCGCCGGAAGGAATGAAGAAGCCGAGCACAGCGGAGTAGACGCCCATGACGACTGGGAAGCTCTCGCGCGAAGCGGCTTCCGTGAAGAATATGGACAAGTGATGCGCGATGCTGACGCCGTCGCTACCGTTAGCGCCGGTAATGATGGCGGCGATGCCGCCATACAGCGGAAACTGGATCAGTACACCCGTAATACTCGGCACGCCGCGAGCCACCGCATCCAGGAACACGCGTGGCCGCCAGCACAGCAGCAGCCCCAGCATCAGGAACAGGAAGTTGTAGGTGTTGAGATTGGAGATCGCCAGGGTCGCGCCCTTGGTCGAAAACTCGTGCACCAGCCAGGTCGCACCGAGCGCTGCAATCAGCACGTTCAGCAGCGGACTGTACTCCAGCCATTCGCCAGGCCGCGTGCGTTTGGAAACAGACGCCTGCACGAAATCGGTGTCGATGCCGAGGTCTCGCGCGGTACGCGAGCGCGACGCATGCGGCGCGGTCAACCATGCGATCCAGAGCGTCACGACGATCAGGACCGCCGTCAGCGCGAGCGACTGCCACAGAAAGATGGTGCCGCTGAAAGGAATGACGCCGGTAATGGCAAGCAGCGACGGCGGCATGCTCGCCGGATTCGCCTGCAACTGTGCTGCCGAAGACGACAGACCGAGCGCCCATACCGAGCCCATGCCCAGATAGGCCGCAGCGCCGGCGGCGCGATAGTCCATCTCCAGATCTTCGCGGCGCCCCATGGCACGCACCAGCAAACTGCCAACGATAGAGCTCAGCCCCCAGTGGACCAGCGACAGCATCATGCTGATCAAGGCGACCCAGCAAATCGCGCGGCGTCCGGTCCGCGGTACTGCCGCCAGCCGATCGATCAACCGCGCGACCGGCGGCGAACTCGCCACCACGTAGCCACCGATGATGATGAAGCTCATCTGCATGGTGAAGGGGATGAGGCTCCAGAAGCCGTCACCGAATGCCTTGGCTGTCGCTACCGGCCCAGCGCCCAACGCCAGCGCCGCCACGGCCACGATGACCACGGCCAGTGCCGCGAAAACGTAAGCGTCGGGAATCCAGCGTTCCGACCAGGCGCAGCTGCGCAGAGCGATGCGTTCGAGGCGGGACGGGGCGGTCTCTTTCATGACGGCAGCTTGTTCTTGTCGGGGCGATGAGCGGGGCCAAGGGTACCGCAACTGGACCCAATCGTAGCCGCGCACTGGCACTACGTCGGCGACTTGCTGCTGGACAATGACAACGACGAACTGCTGATCAACCTGGCAACGGTGGGAATTTTTCTGTGCGCCACGGTTGCCCTCATCCCGGCGCGCCTGCTGGATCGCGCGGCAGCCGCTCGCATGCGCAATCCATAGTTCATTGCGAGGCAGGCGCTGCGTTCACCTGGGCTCCTTGCCTTGATCGGCCGCGCTCTTTCGACTCAACAATGTCTTGCGCGCCTGCTGCGCCAGCATTTCGTAACGCGCCCGGATCTCGTCCAGTTCAGCCTCTTCCAGATCCTCCAGATCGAGCATGCTGTTCTGCGCACCCTTCATGGCGCGGATCAGCTCGTCCAGCTTGACCTGGGTCGCCTCGGAGTCGCGGTTCTGGGTGTTCTGAATCAGGAACACCATCAGGAAAGTGATGATCGTGGTGGAGGTGTTCACCACCAGCTGCCAGGTATCGCTGAAACCGAACAGCGGCCCGCTCAGCGCCCAGACCAGGATGAGAAGCGACGCCAGCAGGAAGGCCGCGGGCCGGCCGGCCAACCGTGCGCTCGCCTTGGCGAACCGGGTGAAGGGTTTGATGGGTTGCATGGTGCCGCCTTTGTCTGCCTGGATGCGTCATCAACGTGCATGCGTCGTCCGGGTTTCCGTGAAATCACTACGCGACGCATCATTCCGGCACCGTATTTACCGGTCTTTGCGCGGCACGCGGCAGGCGTAAGCTCTTGGCTTCGCGCGGACCTCGATCCGCCCCACGAGTTCATCCCCGGTAACTCAAGCCGCGAAGAGCCGGCCGTCGGGCTCTTTGCTTTTTTCGGGAGAGCGCCATGAAAGTCCGAGATGCCATGACCCGCGATGTCCGCCTGGTGCGGCCTGAGCAGAGCCTGCAAGACGCCGCCCGTCTGATGGCCGAACTGGATATCGGCTGCCTGCCCGTGGAAGAGAACGATCGGATGGTCGGCATGATCACCGATCGCGACATCGCCGTAAGGGCAGTGGCCGAAGGCCGCAACCCACAGACGCCGGTGAGCGAAGTGATGAGCCGCGACGTGAAGTACTGCTACGACGATCAATCCGTCGAGGAAGTCACCCGCAACATGGCCGACATCCGCGTACGCCGCCTGCCGGTGGTGAATCGCAACAAGCGCCTGGTCGGCATTCTGGCGCTCGGCGACTTGGCCATCGAAGAAACCGCGCAGGATGGGGCCGGTGAAGCCCTTTGCGGCATATCACGCCCGGGCGGCGAGCACTCGCAGTCGGCGCAGCGTCATTGACCTCGAAGGCATCGCGTCATCTCTGATGGAAGAGTCGGACAGCAGACTGGAAGGCGTGGCTGCTCTGCCCGGAGTCGACTGCCTGGCGTGATCTCGCAGGAGCGAGGCGGCGGCATGAATCCGCCGCCCGCTTTAGATCGATCATTTCGGCGGCTTGTACGGGTTCGGATCTTCCTGGGCATGGAAGTCGTGCAAAGTGTCCATGGCCGCCTTGGCCGCGGGCCGTTCGAGCTCCTGCTTCGGGTAGGCATTGGCCAGATCGACCGTCGCTTCGTAGCCGCCCGCCCCTTGAACGAACAGGATATGCGCCGGCTTGCCGCCGACCACGTGGACCTTGTGCGGCGTGTTGGCGGGCACATAGACCACGTCACCGGTCTGCATCACGTGGGTCTCGCCACCGACCGTCCACTCGATCGAACCACCCAGCAGGTAGAACACTTCCCAGTGCCGTTTGTGGTGGTGCAGCCGCACGTTGAAGTCGGCCGGCCAGGTTTCGTCCTGGATGGTGAAGCGACCCTCGCTGTCATCGCCGGAGAGCACGATCCTCGAACTGACGTTGCCGCTGCTGTTGACGGCGGTGCGGGTCTTGTCGCGCAGCGCGAAATGCTGAAGGCCGCGATGCGGTGCGGCACCCGCGGCAACGGATGGCACCGCAGTGTCGTCCGGCAGCTGGTTGAAGTCGCCGAGCTTCTGCGCGAACGCCTTTGCGACCGGCGTATCCAGCTCCTGCTTGCTGAACTGCCGCATGATTTCGCTCTGGTCCTCATAGCCGCCCGGAGTGAACATGAACAGCGTATGCATCGGCTTGCCGCCGACCACACGGACCTTGTGCGGCGTGTTCGGCGGAATGTAGACGAGTTCGCCAGGGCCCACCACGTGGGTCTCGCCGCCCACCGTCCATTCGACCTCGCCATCGACGATGTAGAAAACCTCGGCATGCCGCTTGTGGAAATGCAGCGGCACGTTGAATTTGGGGTCCCACACTTCGTCCTGCAGCGTGAACGCCCCTTCGGTCATGTCGCCGGTCAGCGGCACCGTCGAGTCCACGGTGGGACTGCCCGCCTGCAGATTGGCAGCATTGGTCTGTTTCGCGCTGTCCTTCTTGAGATGGAAATGATGTGCGCCGCGCACCGGCGCCTGCGCGCCGAGAACGGTAAATGGAGCAGACGCGGCAATGACCAGAATGGCGAGACTGGCGGCGGCTGACGCCCTGGAACTCAAGAACATCGTGCTGTACCCGGTGACTGAAGGACGGCCGATCCTAGGACAGCACCGCCGCGCCGGATCGACTGACAGCGAACTAACTGTCCACCGCATGGGCACGCCTGCGGCGGCTCGACCTCATTGGCCTGGCGGTGGCTGCCACAGTTCCACCTTGTTGCCTTCCGGATCCATGACCCAGCCGAACTTGCCGTACTCGGAATCGTCGGTCTTCTCCAGAACCTGGCACCCCTCGTTTCGGAGCGTCTGCAGCAGGCAAGCCAAGTCGTCCACCCGGTAATTCACCATGAAGGGTGCCGTGCTTGGGGCGAAATGGTTGCTGTCCGCCGAACCGATGGACCAGGTGGTCGTGCCTTGCGTCGGATGGCCCGAGCTGTCCGTCCAGGTAAAGGCCGCGCCTCCCCATTCCTGCACATCAATGCCCAGATGCCGCTGGTACCAGGCACGCAGGGCAGCAGGATCTCTGGCGTTGAAGAAGATGCCGCCGATGCCGGTGACTCGCTTCATGTCAGCCTCCAAGACGAAGGGCGTTAATGTCGGGTTCCGGGGCCGTCCGCATCAATCGGCGCTTGCCACCATGCGCTTGGACTGCCCGATCATCCAGGCGATGCCCACGCCACCGGCCCAGTAGCTGCGGCTGCGCACCAGAGGGCTGTCTTCGAAGACCGCGCCGGACAAGGTGTCGTAGCGAAGATAGGCGCCGACCCAGTAGCCGGAGAATCGCTTCGACAACGACGTGAGCACGTGCATGCCCGAATAGCCGCCGTCGGCTTGGTACGCCGTACGTTCGGCCGTAGCAAACCGCGGCGCCACCGAGTAGAAATAATCGTGAAATTTACGATCGGCGACGATCGGGCCGGCGCCGAAACCGAAATCCCAGCCTCGATGGCCGATGTCCTGGAAGTCGACGTTCAGGCGCGGCGAGAACACCCAGCCGATGGATTGCGGGGAACTTTCGACGGTGATCGGCGCGCGTACCGGCATCACCAGGTCGAGCTTCACGTTCTCGCTCGCCGAACGCCACAGGTGCAGATCCAGCGACGGGCCGATCTCGATGGTCGGCTTCAGGTCCGGCATGCCACGGCGCGCTGCATTGTCGTCGCTGTTCACCGGGATAGTGGCATTGAGACTGATGTTGAACTCGACGTACCTGCGATTGAACAGCTCGCCACGCACGCCATCGCGGTCAGCCTTGAAGAAATCGCCGCGATACACGAAGTACGGTACGGGCACCGGATAGACCTGCGACTCATCCGATCCACGATAGTCCGGAAAGCGCAACGCGCCGATACCGAGGCCCGCCTCCCAAAGCGGTTTCTCTTCGGCCGCTGCCGGCCGCACCGCCAGCAACGCGGCAGCGATGAAGATGGCGTTCGCAATAGATATGCGGACAGGACGCCGACTGCTCACAGCAGGGCCTCGATGTCGGACGCCAGTTTCTCCGGTTTGGTGGCTGGCGCGTAACGCGCCTTCACGGTGCCGCTGCGATCCAGCAGAAACTTGGTGAAATTCCATTTGATGCGCTTGCTGCCGAGCAGCCCGGGCGCCGCATCCTTGAGCCAGCGATACAACCGGTGCGCGTCCGCGCCGTTCACTTCGATTTTCGCGAACATCGGAAAGCTCACACCGTAATTCTTCTGGCAGAACGCACCGATCTCCTCGGCCGAGCCGGGCTCCTGCTCGCCGAACTGGTTGCACGGGAAGCCGAGCACCACCAGTCCACGGTCGCGATAACGCCGGTAGAGATCCTCGAGGCCCTGGTACTGTGGTGTAAAGCCGCACTTGCTCGCGGTGTTCACGATGAGCAGTGCCTTGCCGGCATAGTCGCGCAGGTGGACCTGCCTGCCGTCGAGGGAGGTGGCATCGAAGTCATAGACCGTCGTCATGAGCGTCTCTGGATTCACGAATCCGGTAGGCGGATGCGGATTCTCCACCCGCCGGCACGCACACTCAATGACGCTTCGCAAAAACGATGCAGTTTGCTGCTGCCACGACTTCAGGCCGCACGGCCATTCATCTCCCGCGATAGTTCACCACGGCCTTCAGGTACTGATAGTAGAAATCCACCGCGCGATTGAAGGAAGTCACTGCGATTCGCTCGTCCTGACCATGCGCGCGCAGGTCGCTGCGCTCGATGGCTTCGCCGCCGATGACATACGTGGGCAACCCCGCAGCGCTGGTGTAGACACCATCGGTTGCCCCTGCAGACATCGAGGTCATCACCGGCGCGCCCGGCCACATCTTCGCCCCCAGCTTCTTCAGCGGCTCGATCACTTCGGGGCGCGGCGGTGGCGGCTGGAATCCCGCTTGCTCTGGCGCCGTATCGCGGATCGCGCCGCCGGTAGCGACGTAGCGAACCGTGATGCGCGGATCGTTCAGCGCCTTGATCAGCGTCTGTCGGACTTCCTCCGGCGAATGGCCGGGCAGGATGCGGCAGTTCACGTTGGCGCGTGCCTTCTGCGGCAGAGCGTTGTTGGCGTGACCAGCTTCCAGGCGCGTGGCTACGCAGGTGGTGTGCGTGGTCGAATGATCGATGGCGTCCTTCGAGATGCGCTCGATCGCAGCAGGGTCTGGCGGTGTTGCAAGCATTCCGCGCAGGTCAGCCGCACGCTGGCCTTCGGCTTTCTGCGCGATCTGCTCATAGTAGGCACGCGTGACGTTGTTCAGCTCGAACGGAAATTCGTAGGCCGCGAGCCGCATCAAACCCTCGGCCAGCGCATAGATTGCGTTGTCCGGCACCGGTAGCGAGCTGTGGCCGCCGGGATTGGTGGTCGAAACATCGTAATCGGCGTACACCTTCTCCGAGGCTGTCACCTCGATCTGCACCGGCTTGCCGTTCTCCAGCAGCACGCCGCCACCGTCGTGATTCAGCACGAAATCGGCATCGACCCGCGCGCGCTGATGTTCGAGCAGCCAGTCGACGCCGTTGGCATCGCCGCCTTCCTCATCGGCGGTCAGCGCCAGGATGATGTCGCGGTCGCTCTTGAAGCCCTCCTGCTTCAGCCGGATCAGCGTCGTCGCCATGATGGCATCGCCGTCCTTCATGTCCTGGGTGCCGCGACCGTAGTAGTAGCCGTCCTTCTCGACGAACTGATATGGATCGGTAGTCCAGTCCGCGCGACGCGCCTCGACCACGTCGAGATGGCCGATCAGCAACACCGGCTTCTTCTTGCCGTTGCCACGCAACCGCACGACGAGGTTCTTCTTTCGCTCGTTCGGACCGCCGATATAGATATCGTCAGCGGCAAAGCCGGCCGCACGAAACCGCTGCGCCATCGCTTCGGCGGCAGGCGTGCTGCCGAGTCCGGATTCGGAAGTGTCGATCTCGATCAGCTGCTTGAAGATATCGAGCGCCAGCGCCCGCCCGTCTTCGTCGCTCATGGCGGTGGCACCGCCGCAGCACAGGAAATAGCCGATCAACGCGAGCAGCGTGACTCTGAAGGTCATGGCGAATCTCCCCGAGAGAGCTCCAGTTGTATGCAATGCCGGCGAGCGGGTTGCCTGGAATTCGCCGGCTGTTCGACGTGACTGCAGCATACTCTGATCGGTGACGTTCGCGAGGTGCGGTGCGACTCGACGCAGCCGAGGAGGCTTCGTCGCCCGACTCTGCAAGGGGGCAGCTTCGTTCGACGGTGGCGGTCCCGGGCCAGGGTGGCTCGTTTCGGGACCCTCAAAAACAGGGATGTTTTTGGGGAGCCTCCAGGGATGGATTCACGGCGTTCCCGAAACGAGCCACCCTGGCCCGGGACCGCCCGCAATTTGCCAGTGCGGTGGCGCTCGGATAGGTGTCTTCTGAGAAGAAGCGAAGAACCGAGGAGATCCGGCTGCGGTGGGCGACGACAACGGTCGCTCTTCAGCGGCAGCATCAATAGAATTGCCACCTACTCGATGATCGCCCCTGGAGAGACTGGACGTGAACCTGCTGCATTCTTCGACCATCGCCGCCGTGCTTGCGCTTTCGCTGAGCGGCTGTGGCGGCGACCCGTCCGGCGCGGATCGCAATGCGGTCAGCGTGATCCGCATCGACGGCTCCAGCACCGTGTTTCCGATCGCCGAGGCGGTGGCCGAGGAGTTCCAGCTCGCCGGCAATAACCGTGTGCGCGTCACGGTGGGATTGTCCGGCACCGGCGGTGGGTTCAAGAAGTTGTGCCGCGGCGATACCGACGTAGCCAACGCCTCGCGCCCCATCCTCAAGGAGGAAATGGAAGCCTGCCGCGCGAGCGGGATCAAGTATCTGGAGCTGCCCGTCGCCTTCGACGCCATCACCGTGGTGGTCAACCCGAGCAACGACTGGGTCAAGACGCTGACCATCGCCGACCTGAAGAAAATGTGGGAGCCGGCCGCGCAGGGTCGGATCGCCAGCTGGCAGCAGGTACGCCCGGAATGGCCGGATACGCGGCTGATGCTGTTCGGCCCGGGCGCCGATTCGGGCACCTTCGACTACTTCACCGAGGCCGTGACGCATAAGGCCAAAGCCAGCCGCGGTGATTTCACCGCCAGCGAAGACGACAACGTGCTGGTGCAGGGCGTGGAGAACAACAAGAACGCGCTGGGCTACTTTGGCTACGCCTACTACGCTTCGCACAAGGACCGCATGCGCGCCGTGGCCATCGAACGTGAAGACGGCAGCGCCGCCGTCCTGCCAAGCATCGAGACGGTGGTGGACGGCAGCTACCAGCCGCTGTCTCGCCCGCTGTTCATCTACGTCAGCGAAACCGCAGCGCAGCGGCCCGAGGTGCGCAAGTTCATCGAGTTCTACCTGACCGAGGGCACGAAGCTCACCCAGGAAGTGGGCTTCGTTCCATTGCCGCAGGAGGCGTCGCAGACCGCGCTGGAACACTTCAACAGCAATCGGCTCGGCACGGTGTTCGGTGGTATTTCCGAAGTCGGTGTCACCATCGACGATCTGCTGAAGCGCGAAGCCAAGTTATAGACCGTAACCGCCGTGGAGGATTCGAAAGTGACGACTCGACACCGTTTCCGCTGCTTCGTCTCCGTCCTGCTCATGAGCATCGCGCTGGCCGCTCCATCGGTGCGGGCAGCGGGCATCGATGAGTTCTTCGATTCCTTCACCGCCGAATGGGTGCGGGGCAATCCGAATCTGGCGACGGCGATCCGGTACTTCGCCGGCGAGGAACAGGATCGGCTGGAACGACAACTGACGCCGGAAACGCGCAAGTACACCGAGGAGCGAATCCAGCTGGCGCGCAAGGGCTTGAGCGAACTGCGCAAGTTCGATCGCTCGCGCCTGACCCAGATACAACGCGTGTCCGCCGATCTGATGCAATGGCAGCTCGAAGCGGTGGCGGGCACCGAGCCGTATCTGGACTACTACTTCCCGCTCGAGCAATTCGGCGGTGCCAACGTGCAGCTGGTGGAGACATTGACGCTGCGCCATCCGCTGGCCACCCGCAAGGACGCGGATAACTACCTGACGCGGCTCGAGCTCGTCGACGATCGCATGAACGAGGTGATCACCGAGGCGCAACGGCTCGCGAGCAAGAACATGGTGCCGCCACGCTTCATCGTGCAGGCGACTCTGGCCTCGATGCGCACTTTCAGTGGAGCCGCGCCGGATCAGAACCCGCTGGTCACGGTACTGGCGCAGAAGCTCGCAGCAGTGGAGTCGATTCCGGCAACCGATCGCGAAGCGCTGCGGCAGCAGGCAGTCGCGCTGGTCGAAAAGCAGGTCTATCCGGCGTGGCAGCGGGCGATCGCCCTGCTCGAATCCATTCTGCCCAAGACAACCGACGATGCCGGGCTGTGGCGCTACCAAAGCGGCGGCGCCGCTGCTTACGCCAACGCGCTGCGTCGCTTCACCACCACTTCACTGACGCCGGATCAGATTCACGAGATCGGCCTGCAGCAGGTCGCCCGTATCGAAGCGGAGATGGACGGCATCCTGAAGCGCCTGGGCCGAACCGAAGGCACGGTGCGCGAGCGGATGCAGAAGCTGCAGGAGGATCTGGGTTATCCGGATCCGACCTCGGAAGCCAGCCGCAGCAAGATCATGAGTGACATCGATGGCCTGATCAGAAATGCCATCGAACGCAGCATTCCGATGTTCGAGCGCACGCCGAAAACGCCGGTCATTGCGCAGCCCTTCCCGCGATTTCGCGAGGCGAGCGCAGCCGCCAACTACAACCGTGCGCCGCTGGACGGCTCGCGGCCGGCGATCTTCCAGATGCCCTTGCGGCCACAGCGCATGACCAAGCTGGGCCTGCGTACACTGGTCTATCACGAGACGGTGCCGGGCCATCATTTCCAGATCGCGCTGGAACAGGAGAACAAGGCGTTGCCGCGCTTCCGGCAGGCACGTGCGTTGGGCGGCATCTCGGCGCTGTCCGAAGGTTGGGCGCTCTATGCCGAGAAGCTCGCCATGGAATCGGGCTGGTACGACGGCGATCCGGAAGGCATGCTGGGAGCACTGAATGCCGCGCTGTTCCGTGCCCGGCGCCTGGTCGTCGACACCGGTCTGCATGCGAAACACTGGACGCGGCAGCAAGCGATCGACTACGGCATCGAAGCGAGCGAAGTGGAGCGCTACGTGGTCAACCCGGGACAGGCCTGCGCCTACATGATCGGTCAGCTGCGCATTCTCGAACTGCGCGACCGGGCGCGGACGCAGCTCGGAGACAAGTTCTCACTCAAGCAATTCCACAGCACCGTGCTCGACACCGGCACGACGCCACTCGGCATCCTGGAACAGGAGGTCGATCGATACGTCAAAGCGGTGCAGGCGAAAGCGGCAGACGCCGCAGCGCACTGAACCAGATTCAACCCCATCCGCAATCCTCCGCACGGCAGCAGATGCTGCCGTGCGGATTTCGGCATCAGCCTGCGGGCACAGTGATCGGCGCGCCCTGTTCCTTCACCATGAACACCAGAATCTTGGCGGGCTTCGAGGTGCTGGCATTACGGGAGACCGTGTGAATGTCCGTTGGCAACTCATGGAAGGTCTGACCCACGGTCAGGGTCTGCTCCGGTCCACCGGCAACTTGCATCACGACGCTGCCTTCGAGCACGTACACGAAGGTGTTCGCATTGTGACGGTGGCTGGCCGATGCAACCCCCGGCGGATATTCGACCGTCAGCATGACGCCTTCCTTGCCCGCAATGTCGGGCAGCGCCTTGGTCAGCAACGGCACTGCTTTCGCACCCGCAATGGGCGCTGCTTCGCCGGCGTTGACGTCGAGCGTCAGCATCGACATGCCGAGCAGCAGGCTCCCCACGATCAAGACTCTGTTCATCATCAGCACTCCTCATGCACTCGTTGTTTTAGCCGTGCCTGCCGGCTGGTAGCTGCCCGGCACCGTGCGGAATGGAATCGCGAAGCGGTTCCAGCCGTTGATCTCCACCACGCATAGTGTCAGCGCCACCAGTTCTTCCTCGGAGAACACCCGGCGTGCCTGTTCATACACTTCGTCGGCAACTTCCTGGTTCTTGAGCAGTGTAACTGCTTCCGCCCACGCCAGAGCCGCCTGCTCGCGCTCGCTGTAGATTGGAGCTTCGCGCCACACGCTCAGAAGATACAGCCGCTGTTCCGTCTCTCCCAGAGCACGCGCGTCCTTGGTGTGCATGTCGATGCAATAACCGCAGCCATTGATCAGAGACACACGCGCCTTGATCAAGTGGGTCAGCGAAGGTTCGAGCGTACCTTCCACGGCTTCCTTCAAGCCGAGCATGGCCTTGTACACCTTCGGGTATTTCAGCGGATTGACGCGGGCAGTCATCTCAATCTCTCCTGTGCATTGCCTGATATCGGCATTCTCGACAGCTAGACGCGGCAGCCCCGCGCGCTGTGACAGGAATCAGGCCGGCAGGAACGCGCCGAGCTTGTCGGGGTTGGCGATGGAGTAATAGGCGTAGATTCGCTCGCCATCGGTGTCGATCGTCGCGACCGAATGCAGTTTGCCCAGATAGTAGGACGCAATCGCCGGCTCCCCATTGACGCGAACGATCTCGCGCACCGGTTGCAACACGGGCCGGCGCGCAACGGCGTACCAAAGCATCGAGATTCGTTCGGCACCGTGCAGCGGTCTATACACGGCCAGCGCCTTGCCGCCGCCGTCGGAGATCATGGTCGCGTCCTTGTCGAAAACCGCGAGGATCTCGCGGCGGTCGCCGCTGGAAACCGCGCCGATGAAGCGCTCCAGCATTCTGATGCGGGTGGCATCGTCGACCACGAAGCGGCGCCGGCGTGAGGTCAGCCGCTCGCGGGCACGATGCACCATCTGCCGGCAGGCGGCCTCGCTCTTGCCCAGCGCTTCGGCAATGTCGACATAGTCGTCGTCGACGATATCGTGCAGGATGAACGCGGCCCGCTCTTCCGGCGCCAGCGTTTCGAGGACGGTCAGAAAGGCGATCGAGACGTCGCCCTCGAACTCCGCGGCGGCTTCCGGCGTGTTCATGTCGCTTTCCGCCAGCGGCTCAGGCAGCCAGGGCCCGAAATACGCCTCGCGCTCGACCTTGATGCGCCGCAACCGATCGATGGCAAGCCGGGTTACCGTGGTGGTCAACCAGGCTTCGGTCGAGCGGATGGCCGTCATGTCCGCGTCGTGCCAGCGCAGATAGGCGTCCTGCAGTACGTCTTCCGCGTCCGCGCGGCTGCCCAGCATCCGGTAGGCCACACCGAACAGATGTTGCCGGTGCTGCTTGAAAGTGTCGGCAGTGGATTGCACGCGATGACCGTGGAGTGACCTGATACCGCCAAGACGCACCGGCGGGTACGTTTGTGACAACGCTGGCGGGATTGTAAGGGAGTATTGCGCCGGCCGACCCTGACACATTTACTAACGGGATTGCGCCCGCCGCCGCACCGGCGGCGCTATTTTAGGATGGCGCGGACCCGCCGCTTCCAACGGAGCCTGCCATGTCGATATCTCGTCGGTCGAACGGATGGATCACCCGTCGCGAAGCGCTCGGACTCATCGGCGCCACCGGCTTGGTCGGACACGCAACAGCCGCTTCCGCGGCGAGCGCAGCAGACACCCGCTGCGTGCTGATCCCCCGGGAAACCGGCGGACCCTATCCCCTGTTCGCCGATACGGCGCGCCTCAAGGCTCTCACACGGCAGAACATCGCCGAAGGCCGCGGCGGAACCCCGCTCAACCTGCTGCTGACCGTGCGCAACGTGAACGACGGCTGCACTCCCATCGCCAATGCGCTGGTGTACGTCTGGCACTGCGACAAGGACGGCGACTACTCGGGCTACCGGCAGCGGGGCTCCAGTACGATGGGCGAAACCTTCTGCCGCGGCGTACAGAGCACCGATCGCAACGGCCAGGCGCGGTTCGTCACCGTCTATCCCGGCTGGTATCCGGGACGCATCACGCACATCCACTTCCGCGTCTATCTCGGCGACCGGCTCGAAGCGACTTCGCAGCTCGGTTTTCCGGAGGACATCACCCGAGCGGTCTACGACTCCCCGCTATATGTCGCCCGCGGACAGAACCGCACGGTGAACGGCTTCGAGGACGACAGCGTGTTTGCGGACGGCGTGCAGCATCAGCTGTGCTCGACCGCCAGGAATACGGCGACCGGCGGATACGATGCCTCGCTGAATGTCGGCATCGCCCTTTAGAGAAGTTTCGGTATCGCCCTTCAGGGAAGCTCCAGCTCAGGGCAGTCATCCCCGCGCACGCGGACTATTGAAGAACAGCCCGTCGCACCGCACGCAGCACCCTCAGTTTCCGGATCGACCTACGACCGTGAAGCTCTCGGCAAAAAAGGGCGTTTCGGCAAAGCAGTTGGTCGGGATGCCGCGATGCTCCTCGTAGTGCAGCTGGATCTCCTGCCCCACCGCCTGCGACAGCTTTGCCGCCAGCTCGGGATCGCGCGTGCTGAAATCCCACAACTGCGGCGCCACGCCACCGACCACGTACAGCGCCAACTGGCCTTCGTAGGTTTTGCAGATCCAGCCCTTGCGGGAGAACTTGACCAGCACGCCAGCATGGTCGCCGGTGGAATAAGCCCAGGACAGCGTGAACCAGGTCCACAGCACGGCGGCCACGATCAATCCACCCACGATGACGAACAGCACGCGTTTGAAAACGCCGCGGCGAGCTTCTGAACTGCCGAGCATCGAAAGGCTCCCTGTTGCGACCTATCGGTGAATCCACATCGGCGCCACCGTTGCAGCCTGCTTCCAATCCTCACGCCACGGATGGCGACGCCAGCAAAGCCGATCCGCTGCGATCATAACCTGCGGCCCCGGCCGGCACCGTGGAATCCGCACCGGCCCTGGGCGTGCGCTATGACCGGCTTTGCGCCCGGTAGATCGCCCGGACCGCATCGATGGGATCGGCCTGCCCGACCGGCTTGTCCGGCCGATAGGCTTTCACCCGGGCGAAGCGCAACGCCAGCCCGCCCGGATACTGCGGGCTCGCCTGGATGTCGTTGAATGCAATCTCGACCACCAGTTCCGGCCGCACGAACACGGTGTAACGATCCCTGGCGACTTCGCGCGCCAGGAACTCCTTGGTCTGCCATTCCAGCATCGCGTCCGTGAGCCCCTTGAAAGTCTTGCCCAGCATGACGTACTGGCCGGTGGCCGGATCGAACGCGCCCAGGTGCAGATTGGAGAGCTTGCCATTGCGGCGGCCGTGCCCCCATTCCGCCGCCAGCACCACCAGATCGAGCGTATGCACATGCTTGATCTTGAGCCAGCTTGCTCCACGGCTGCCGGCTTCATAAGGGGCATCGAGCGCCTTGGCCATGACCCCTTCGTGTCCACTGGCAAGCGAGCTTTCGTAAAACGCCCGGGCTTCCGCCTCGCTGGTGGTCACGATGCGCGGCACGCGAATCGATTCCGGCAGTGCCTGCGTCAGCGCCGCGAAACGCTCGCGGGCCGGACGGTCCGCGAGACTGCGATCATCAAGCCGCAGACAATCGAAAAAGTAAGCGTGCAGTGGCAATTCAGCACGCAGCGCTTCCACGTCCAGCTTCCGACCGAAGCGTCGCATCGTGATCTGGAAAGGCCTGGGTTTGCCGTTCGGCTCGAGCGCGACCGCTTCGCCGTCCAGCACGATTTCGCGGGCGGCGATACCTGCAACAGCGGCAACGATCTCCGGCACCGCAGCGGTCACGTCGTTGAGACTGCGTGTATAGACCCGAACGATCTCGCCGGCCTTGTGCACTTGCACGCGTGCGCCATCCACTTTCCATTCAAAAGCGGCTTCGCCACCCAGCTGCTCCAGCGCGTCGACCACGTCCACGGCGGTTTGCGCGAGCATGGGCGTAATGGGTGACAAGGTTTCGAGCTGGAACTTCGCCAGTCCTGCCGTACCTTCGAGCAGTGCAGCCCGGGCCAGCGCGCCGATCTGCTTGGCATACATCGAGGCGCGACGCACCTCGGCCACCGCAATGTCCGCAGCAGTCGCAATGGCATCGATCATCAGCCCGGCCAGCGCGCCCTGGCGCAGCTCACCCACCATCAACTTGAGCAGGAACGTCTGCTCATCCGCCGTGGCACGCGAGAACAGCGCCTGCAGTTCCTGTGCCCGTCGGGCAGATGAGCCTGAACCGCGGATTGCGAGAATGGAGTCGAGCGCTGCATCGACATCCTGCAGCGTCAGTGTTGCGGTCGGTGCCGGCTGGGCGGTGCTTGCGTCCTGCAGCAGCGAATAGCCTACACCGATCTTCCCCTGGCGCGTTTCTCCAGCGAGATATGCGGCACCGATTTCGATCTCATCCGCATTCATCGAGCGCAGGCAGCCCGCCAGCTCGCGCAGCTTGGCCAGGCGGCTGGCCGTCTGCGCGACGCGTCCGGAGGTCGCCACGACCTGTGCGAAGGTAGTCATGCGGAAGCTGGCGTTGCGTGGGAATTTTCGGCCGATCGTCCATCATCGCGCGATTGATTCGTCCCCGGCCATGGTGTCTATTACCGGCATGCTCTGCAAGGGTGCGCCGCAACTGCCCGCAAAAGCCGGAGCAGAAGAAGCGACCGCAGATGACGCGATCTCGGTCGCACCAGCACGACCCCCGGGAAGCCAACGGAACATTGCCTCGAAATGGAAACACAACATGTCAGTCCAGGCGCCATCGGAGCTTGGCGTAGCCAGGCGGTCATCGGTACGGCGGCCGCGGCACTCGTGGCGGCCGGCTTGCTGCGGTCGCAAGCCGACTTCGGATGGCTCCTGTTGGCGATCGCGCTGATCACAGCCCTGGCGGCGAGCTGGATCTGGCCGCCGCTCTACTATCGCCATCTGCGCTACGGCGTCGATGTCACCGGTATCGTGATCGAACGCGGTGTGCTGTGGCGCTCCCGTATCGCGCTGCCACGTGTGCGCATCCAGCACACGGACGTGTCGCAAGGTCCGCTGCAACGCCGGTTCGGTGTCGGCACACTGAAGCTGTACACCGCGGGCAGCCGGCACACCATGATCGTGCTGCCGGGACTCGATCATGCCGACGCCATTGCCCTGCGCGACGCCCTGCTGGCGGAGAACGTTTCGAGTGGCGTCTGAGCCGCAGTTCGAGCCCCGGCTGAAGCTGCATCCGCTGTCGTGGCTGTTTGCGCTGGTGACGTACGTCAGACAATTGATCGTGCCGCTGGCCGCGATCGTGATATTCGGCGCAAACGACGACACCGCCTTGTGGGGCCTGTTCGCCATCGTGCCGCTGCTGGCCATCGCCTTGTGGCACCAATGGATCTATCGCTATGGCTTCGGGCCGCGCGGCCTGGTCATCCAGGAAGGCCTGCTCTTTCGCAACGTGCGCCAGATCGAGTATCCGCGCATCGAGAACATCGACGTCGAACGCGGCCTGCTGCATCGCCTGCTTGGCGTGGCGCAGGTCAGCATTGCTACTTCGACGGGTGGTAAGGCGGAGGCCTCGATTCGAGTACTGAGCCTCGCCGCGGTTCAGGAAATGCGCGAGCGTATTTTCACGCAGGCGCGCACATCGCGGGAACAGCAGGCCGTGGAGACAGGATCCGCACTGCTGCATTTGCCACCGTCGGAACTGGTGCGTTACGGCTTCATCGACAATCGTGGCATGATCATCGTCGCTGCCCTCGCCGGCGTGGTCTACCAGAGCGGCTTCGTCGAACTGTTGCGCGCCCATCTCGACGACTGGCTGGACTCACGGCAACTTGCCGAGTTCGCCGCGCTTGGCTTTGCGATGCAGGTCGCTTTCGCCGCCATCGTCGTGCTCGCCATCTTTGCCTCGCTGCGCTTGCTGTCGGTCGTGCTCGCTCTCATAACACTGTTCGATTTCACGCTGACACGGGACGGACAGGACCTGCGCATTCGGCATGGACTGCTCACCCGCCTCGCCTTGACGTTGCGCGTGAAGCGCGTTCAAGCCGTGCATCGAAGCGAAACCCTGCTGCATCGCTGGTTCGGGCGCGTTTCACTGCGGGTGGATCTGGCCGGTGACAGCGGCGCCGATCGGCAAGGCAAGCAGCAGTCCCAGAACCGCACGCGTTGGCTCGCGCCGATCTGCACGGCCGAACAGGCGCAGGTACTGATAGCGGCAGCCTTGCCGGAGGTCGATCTGACGGCCGAGCCGGACTGGCAGCCGCTGGCGCCACGAGCGGGGGTCCGTCTTTTCAAGCAAACGATCTATGTCTGGGCCGTGCTGACGTTGGCGGGATTCGCGGCGACGCAACTGATCCCGCACCTGGTTGGCTTCGACAGTGGCTGGGTGCTGCTGTTCGCGCTCGTCGGTCCGCTGGTGGCCTGGGCACGCTCACATATATATGTGAGGCACACGCGCTGGGCGCTGACACCCGGGGCCATTCTGTTCCGCTACGGCTGGCTGACGCGTCGCCTCATCATCGCGCCCCGCCAACGGGTTCAGTCGGTGACGCTTTCCGCCTCGCCTTTCGACCGCCGTTACGCCATGGCGGCGGTTTTCGTCGACACCGCCGGCGCCGGCGCGCTGCACGATCGCATTCGTATTCCGATGCTGCCAAGGCTGATTGCCGAACAGCTGGCAATAGCGCTGTACGCGCTGCCGCCACAGGGAATCTCCTGACGCTTCGGTCGTGGCATGAATGCACGCCGATCATCCTGGGGCTTGGCCTGAATCCTCAGGCTGCGCCCGCGCGCGCGCCGCCGTGGACGAGCGCATGGGGATGTTGCTGGACGTGGATCGGTTGCTGGTTACGGATGCGCAGCGGAACTACTCGTTGAACCGACCCGCACCGGCAGCGGCACATTGCACACGTCGATGTGTCCTGCCGGCACCTTGTACCATTCGTCACGGCGATTGCGGCGCGACTCGATCAGGTCGGTGAAGGTCGTCGTGTCGGTGCGCAAAGCCTCCAATGCAATGCGTTCCGAGGGCGGCACGTCCGCGGCCACGCGAATGCGGCTGATCGTGACGTTCTGCTCGGGCTTGTCGTAGAACCCCATCGGGGCCGGACCGCGCGGCAGCGCGGACAACAGCTCGATTCCCTGCACGACGCGGCCCACCACGGTGATGTTGCGGTCGAGCTGTCTCGGCGCATGACCCGTCACGACATACAGTTCCGTGCCCCCACCGCTATCCGCATCGTTGTCCCGACCCGCGCCGACCATTCCATAGCAATGCACTGGCCAGGCCGTACCCGCCTCACTGTCGCGAGCCGCCGGGAAGCCATCGACGAACCCGGTTTGCGGCGCGTACGTGTCCGGGTCGGGCAGAGCCGTGAACGGCAATCCCTTGGCGGACCGGGTGAACTCCGCCGGCAGGGTGCGCTTGGCCGTGCGCGGCGTACGTGCGTTCTTCGGATCGCTCCATTGCACGACGAAGTTGTCCTGCACGCGGGTGATGGCCAGTCCGTCGAAATAGCCTTCCCGTACCAGCGCGCGGATATTGTCGGCATGCTTCGGCGAGAACTGCGGAGCAAGCTCGATGATCACGCGTCCCGACGAGATGTCCATGTACAACGTGTTGGCGGGATCGATCGGCCGCCAGTCGGAGGGTTTCGCGGCTTCCAGCACGTCGGTCATGGTGCGACCGGCAGCATGTGCCGCGCCCTGCCCCAGGCCGGCGCCCAGCATCGCAGCCAGACATATCGCCGGCAGTATCGGCCCTTTTCCCGTTTGTGTATGAATCAACGGCGGCTTCTGGTGCTGATTGAGCATGTTGTTCGTCTCGCCCGATCCGGTGAATCGCCGGTGGCCGGATGATCGCGGCTGGCGGCCCCCAACTCAATAGCCGCTGCCGTCGCGCATCGACACCCTTCTGCAAGTCGCCGGTGACCGGCAATTCGACGGGATCGCCGGGCCACCCGACCGGCACCGTCACGCTACTTCCGCTCCTGTGGGTAAACAAAGCCAATCGGCCGCTTCACCGGCTCCGGTGGATTCATCAGCTCGCGGATGGCTTTGAGGATGCCGCTGATTGCCTGGTCGTGAGTCGAGACCTTCCGCTCCAGCTCTGCGAACTTCTGCTCGAGTTCCTTGTTAGAAGCCAACAGCGCTCTGAGCTGCACGAACGCCCGCACCACATGAATGCCCATCAGAACGGCGCGTCGGGAGTTGAGAACGTTGGCTGCCTGGATGGCGCCGTGCTCGGTGAAGGCATGAGGCAGGAATTTTACGTTCCGGCCGCGACCGCTCTTCAAGATCACAGATTGTGATCTTGAAAGCAGAGCCTCCTCTGCGGTCAGCTGAAAATGAAAATCTTCCGGAAAGCGCTCGGCGTTGCGTTTGACTGCCTGATTGAGCGCTCGGGTCTCGACCCCGTAGATCTCAGCCAGGTCACTGTCGATGATGACTCGATGGCCGCGCAGAACCAGGATCGAGTGCGTAATACGCTCAAGCGGTACGAGCGCCGTGTCAGTGTGCTTGGTCATCCATGACTCCTTGAGTTATACCGGCATCCAGCCGGCGGATCGCGTAGCGAAGGTCCCATTTACTCCAGGCCCTTGGCAAGCCCGAGCCGTCGGTTAGAGTAGTCGAGGCAAGCCGCGCCCCCAAGGGGTTTTCGGGCAAGCAGAATCCCGATCTCATGCGACCCGTTGATCCAGCGACCCTCGAACTGGCCGAGACCCTGACGGCCGACGCGATCCAGCTCTTCAGGGCCGGCGCCGTGGAACGCGCGCTCTACGCGCTGCGCGACACGGAGCGGAGCTTCCCTTTTTTCACGCCCGCCATTACCTGGCAAATTCCCATGCTGGATGCGCTCGGTGAATTTCAGGAGGTGCGCAAGCTCTACGATTTCAGGAACAGCGTTCTGATCCTCGACGCTGACTCCGGCGACGACGAGAAGATGACGGACCTGGCGCACGCGCTTTCCGTAACGATCACCCGCAAAGTCACGTTCAAGTCCGGCACGACGCGCATGCCGCTGCTGAAGGCCTCGGTCAGTTCGGATCTGACCGGGCTGCGCGACCCGGCAATCGCACGCTTCCGGACATTGCTGATGCACGGCTTTCGCCGCTATCTACGGCAAGCGACATTCCGCAACCGGCACGTCGCCCAGGTCGATGATTGCTGGCTGTCGTTCTGGTCGACGCAGACGCGCCGGCACGGCAGCATCGGTCCGCATTTTCATGCACGCAGCTGGATCAGCTGCGTTTTCTATCCCGGCGTCCGGGCCCGCACAGGCTCACGCATCTGCGTCGGGGGCGACCTGGAGCTGGGCCATGTTCCAGCTCTCATGGGCAATCTGCGCCGCCCCTGCCTTCTGCGCATCCGGCCGCAGCCCGGGCGGCTGGTGCTGTTCCCTTCCTATATCGGTCATGCGGTCACACCGGTCAGGTCGATGCAATCGCGCATCAGTCTGGCGGGTGATCTCGGCCTCACACCGGGACGTGCTGCTGACCGAGCGGCCCGGCAGTAATACGCAGCACTTCGGCGCAAGCGAGAATCCATCGAGACCCGCCCGCGGGAGGCATCGCCCGCGCAGGACAGGGTGGGCGATGGGCTCGCCCCCTCTCGACCGGTGGAGGCTAGAAGCGCAGCGGCCCGAACAGTCCCAGCACGCCGATGACGATCAGGTAGATCGCCACGATGAAGCGCAGCAGCTTCGGCACGAACAGGATCAGGACGCCGGCAATGAGCGCGGCAAGCGGACCGATACTCAGATGAAGATTCATGGGTGCTTCCAGGATGCAGTGCGCTCCAGTTGCGCGGCGGCAGTGTAGCCTCAGGCATGGCTGCGACGAAGCACCGCGGTGGCAAGTACGGAGTTCACCGGGATCGGCCGCCCGGTGAGTTGTAGCTGGAAGTGTCGGGACAACAAGGATCGGCGCGCAAAACAGACAGGCTTGCAGAAGCTGTCCCCTCCGCCGCGATACTCGGCAGAGGGGTTCCTGCGATCATCCTGGCAGCAACGGTAGTTCCCTGGCTCCCAGCGCCGGAGCCGCGGACGGCTCTTCGATCGCCTTCACTGCACTGCGATCCGCGGCGATCAGCGTGTAGAAGACCGGCACCACGAACAGCGTGAACAAGGTACCGACGATCATGCCGGTCACCAGCACGATGCCGATGCTGTTGCGCGCCTCCGCGCCCGGCCCGGAGACCAGTACCAGCGGGAAATGTCCGAAGACGGTTGCCGCTGAAGTCATGAGCACTGGGCGCAAGCGCGTCAGCGAGGCCTCACGCAACGCCGCGAGCTTGGCCACGCCACGCTCCTGCAGTGTGTTGGCGAACTCGACGATCAGGATGCCGTTCTTGGCGATCAGGCCCACCAGCGTGATGAGTCCCACCTGCGAGTAGATGTTGATCGTGGTGAGATCCAGGAACGTGAACACCAGCGCACCGGAAATGGCCAGCGGCACCGAACCGAGCAGCACGATCAGCGGATCGCGGAAGCTGTGGAACTGCGCCGCGAGCACCAGGTAGATCAGCACCACGGCGAAAGCGAGCGTCGCCGTCAACGCGGCGCCTTCCTGCTTGATCTGCCGTGACTCGCCGGCGTAGTCGACCAGCACCTGTGGGCCAGCCGTCGCCACGGCAGCGTCTTCGAGCACTTTCAGTCCTTCCGCCTTCGTGACGCCGGGCTGCACGCCGCCGAAGATGCGCGCCGAGTTGCGTTGCTGAAAACGGTTCAGCGTGCGTGGACCGGTGTCGGACTCGATGTGCATGAAGGTGGAAACCGGCACCAGGCTGCCGTCCGGCGTCTTGATCTTCAGATCGAGCAGCGGCTCGAGCGTCGCGCGGTCCTTGTCGCCGATCTGCGGAATCACCTTGTAGCTGCGGTCGAAATAGTTGAAGCGGTTGACGTAGGCGCCGCCCAGCAACGTGCCGAGCTCCCGGCCGACCGTCGCCAGGTCGAGTCCCAGATCGGCGATGCGCTCGCGATCCAACACCACCCGCGCCTGCGGCAGATCGACCTTGAGATCCGTGTCCACGTACAGGAATTTGCCGCTGCGCGTGCCGGCATCGAGGATCGACTGAGTGGTCTGCAACAGCTCCTCGAGCGAAGCCTCGTTCTGCACGATCAGCTCGACATCGTATTGGCCGGGCGTCGGCAGCGGCGGGTCCAGGCGCGGAAACACGCGAAGTCCAGACACCTGGGACACAGCACCGTAGACCTCGCCATACATCTGCTCGGTCGAGCGCCCGCGCTCGTGCCAGTCCTTGGCAACCATGCCACCGAATCCGCCCCATGCGGCCGTGAGCGACCACATGAAACGGGCCTCGGGGAAGGCCGTGATGGCCTGCACCACCTTCTTGGTGTCGCGGTCGGTCGCCGCCAGCG
>DATMEZ010000127.1:0-2867 GCA_035556415.1 Povalibacter sp. | reverse complement strand
ATATTCATGTTGTGGAAAACACCTGTGTCTTCGAATCGTCGTAGCCAGAGATTATGATGGGATGGCCGCCGTGGCGAGTGTTTTTTCTGTCATGACCCTCACAGCTCCCGAACTGGAACGCTACAGCCGTCACCTGGCGCTCCGGGAAATCGGTGCCGCCGGCCAGGAAAAGCTCAAAGCCGCGCGCGTATTGATCGTCGGCGCCGGCGGCTTGGGCTCGCCCAGTGCGCTGTACCTGGCCGCGGCGGGCGTGGGTACCCTGGGCGTACTGGATCACGACCGGGTGGACGTGTCGAATCTGCAGCGCCAGGTGCTGTACGACACCGTCAGTGTGGGCGCCGCCAAAGCGGAGGCCGCGCGTCAACGGCTGCTGGCGCTGAACCCGCATCTGCAATTGATCTCCCATCCGGTAGTGCTGCGCGCGGCCAATGTGCGGGACATCATTGCCGGTTACGACCTCGTGCTGGATGGCACCGATCAATTCGCCACCCGTTACCTGACCAACGACGCGTGCGTGCTGCTGGGCAGGCCCCTGGTGTCGGCGGCCATCCACCGGTTCGAGGGGCAGGCCATGACTTATGTGCCGGGCCGCGGACCTTGCTACCGCTGTCTGTTCCCTGAACCGCCGGCCGCCGGGCTGGTGCCGAACTGCGCCGAGGCCGGAGTGTTGGGGGTGCTGCCCGGAGTGCTGGGGACTCTGCAGGCCACCGAGGCCATCAAGCTGATCGTGGGAATAGGCGAGCCGTTGGTGGGGCGCCTGTTGACCTACGATGCCTTGGCCATGCGGTTCGGCGAGTTCACGTTCGCGCGGCGCAAGGACTGCGCGGTGTGTGGCGAGCGGCCGACGATCGTTGAGCCGAAGGACCTTGCTGTTGTCTGCAGCGCCGAGGAGCTGGCCGCGATCCAGCGCTTGTCGCCGGTTGAACTTGCCGGGCTCTTCCAGCGCGCCGTTGCGTCCGGCGAGGCAGTGAGTGTCATCGATGTGCGCGAGCCGTATGAATTCGCAGTGGCGCACCTCGCGAATGCCGTGAACATTCCCGTTGGGCAGTTGCAGCAGCGTCTCGGCGAGCTGCCGCGCGCAACGCTACCGATATTCGTATGCCGCAGCGGCGGACGCAGCCTTACCGCTGCCACGGTGGCGCTGCGCGCGGGAGTTCCTCACCTGGCGCACCTGGAGGGTGGGTTGTTGGCGTGGGCGCGGGAAGTGGATGCCTCGTTCGAGGTGGCAAACGTCGGCTGACGGCCGAGGGCGTACCGCGGCCATCACCGCGGATAGATGAGATCGATAATCGATCAAAAAACGTTCCACATGGAGCGTCGCATGAGCCGAGCGGGGTCGTTCAAAGCAAGGTGAGGCTAGTAAACGTCGCGCCGGTAGCGACCGTCGATGGCAAGTTGCTCCTTGATGTCCGCGCCGAGGATGCTGGTAAGCGCGGCGTCGACCGCGGGTGCCATGCCCTGGAGGCTGCCGCAGACATAGACCGCGGCGCCATCCGCCACCCAATCCTTGATCGTCGCGGCACATTCCTGCAAGCGATGCTGCACGTAGCGACGCGCGGGCTGGTCGCGCGAAAACACGAGATCCACCCTGAGTTGCGCCTGCTCGCGCCACTGACGTAGCTCGTCGCCATAGAAGCGGTCGAACGCCGCGTTGCGCTCGCCGAAGATCAACCAGTTGCGGTATTGATCCGCGCTGATGCGCGCCTTCAGGAGTGCGCGCAAGCCCGCGATACCCGTGCCATTACCGATGAGGATCAGGGGGCGTGGTTCGGTTGGAATACGGAACGAACTGTTCGCTCGGATTCGCAGCGCGAGGTCTTCTCCCACCGCTGCGTGCTGAGTGAGCCAGCCGCTGCCGATGCCCAGCGTGCCATCGGGGCGTTTCATCTGCCGCACCAGCAGCTGCAGCGTGCCGTCGGCCGGCACGGAGGCGATGGAATATTCTCGATGCGGCAGCGTTGCAGAGTTGTGTGGATCGATCTCGGCGATGTCGCCGGCCTCCCAACGTAGCGGCACGTCGTCGGTGGGTCGCAGGGCAAGATGAAAGCAGGGATCGCCGGCGCTGCCGGGATTGATCAGGCGGCGCTCGATGAGCCGCCAGTTCTGGTAGGCCGGCGCTTCCCAATCGGGCAGGTCGGTCCGGCCGCTCAGTACGCTGAGCTGATGCTGCCAATGCCGCAGGGCGCCCGCGTCACCATTGTCGACCTCGACGAGGTCGAACAATGGCTGCGCCCCTTGATGACGCAGCCAGGCGTCGAGCCGATGCCCGAAGGCGCAGTATCGATCGTATTCGCGGTCGCCCAGCGCCAGCATGCCATAGCGCAGATCGGGCAGGGCGACGTTGCGGCTCAGCGTGTGGCGTACGAAGCGTGCTGCGGCGTCCGGGGCATCGCCTTCGCCGGTGGTGCTGACTACGAAAAATGCCTGCGCGACGCTGGACAACTGCTCAGCGTCGAGTTCCTGCAGCGAGGCGAGCCGGGTCGCGCCGGCGTCCGACAGCGATTGCGCCGTTTGTCTGGCCAACTGGTGTGCGAAGCCGGTCTGACTGGCGTAGGCAACCAGCAGGGCGGGGCGCGCCACGACTGCATGGGTGCTGCTGTCGGCCCCTTTCCACGCGCTGCGTAACGGACGCAGCCAGTACGAGCGCAGACACCACGCCGTCATACCGAGATACAGCGCCACCACTGCGGCGGCGCTGAGCAAACGGCCATGGCCGACCGCTTCGAGCCAGAGTTGCAGTTGCATGCTGTCGGCACCTGCCGGCGTGCCGGCAAGCGCTCGATCCGTCGTTGGCCGACTATTGTTGCAGCACTTCGAACGTCGCGACGTAGCTGACGCGCCGTTGCCTGGCCTGCGCGAGCGAGGTC
>DATMEZ010000126.1:0-12437 GCA_035556415.1 Povalibacter sp. | reverse complement strand
AACGCCGAGGTAGATCAGTCGCGCCTCTTCGATGCCGGAAATGATTTCGATGGGATGGCCCAGCGCCGCGCGCGCGCGATCAAGAAATGCGCCTCTGCGTCTGGCCTGCCGCAACGTGTTCGTGCCGACCACGCGCACGCTTTCCGCCCGCATGTCTCGCAGGCGCTGGCCGAATCGCTCCAGGCATGCCAGCGCGGTCTCGATGGCGCAGCGGTCCAGGCGACCGGTTTCATCCAGTCCCGCGGCCAGCCGCACCATTTCGCGCAGGCGATCGAGAATGATCAGCTGCCCGTGTGAGTAACGGGCAACGACCATGTGGAAACTATTGGAACCCAGATCGACGGCGGCGATGACGTCCGGGACTCGGGAGCGCGCCACCTGGGAGTCTCGGACGGGTCTTCAGGCCGAGAACGAGGACCCGCAGCCGCAGGTGGTGCTCGCGTTGGGATTGCGGATGACGAACTGCGCGCCTTCGATGTCTTCGCGATAGTCGATCTCGGCGCCCGCCAGGTACTGGATGCTCATCGGGTCGATCAGCAGGGTAACCCCTTGATTGTCGACCCGGGTATCGCCCTCTTCGACGTTCTCGTCGAAGGTGAAGCCGTACTGGAAGCCCGAGCAACCGCCGCCCTGCACGAACACGCGCAGCTTGAGGTTGGGATTGGCCTCTTCGCGGATCAGCTCGCCCACTTTGGACGCCGCCGCATCGGTGAAGACCAACGTGGGTTCGGGAGCGAGGATTGCAGGATCGGTAGCCATGAGCCGCAGATGGGGTCGACAACAGACGCGATCAAGTCTAGCGATACCCCGCCGCGGGCGCAAAGAATCATCCGGAGCGATTCTCGACCTTGCGCCTGCGATGGCCGCTGCGGCGGCCGCCACTAGGGATGGTGGCCACGGAACACTTCAGTCATGACGCACCGTCAGCAGTCTCGACCACCTCGGCAGGCAGCGCCTGAGGGGCTTTTCCCGGGTCCCGGCGCGGCTCGTGGATCAGCTTGCCGTTGATTTCGGCGCCCATCTCCATCTCGATCAGCCCGTAGTACACGCTGCCCGTCACCCGGGCTGTGGCGCCCAGCTCGACCCGGTCGTGCGCCAGGATGTCGCCCTTGACCGTACCGTTCAGGATCACGTTGGGAACAGCCACCGAGCCCTCGATCACGCCGCTGTCACTGACACTCAGGGTGGCGCCGGACTGCGGCGGCGCATCGACGTTGCCCTTGATGTGGCCGTCCACGTGGAAACCGCCGCTGAACTGCACATCGCCGATGATGCGCGTGCCGGCGCCGATCAGCGTATCGATGCGCTGCGGCTTGGGTTTGCTTCGGAACATCAGTTCTCCGCCTGAACCTGCCAGGGATAGGACTCTCGGACCGGCGCCAGTCTGCCCGAACGCACCTCCACCGTGACTGCACGTGGTTCAAAGTCTGCGGGTAGGGCGATGTCCTGTTCCAGCTCCTGGAAGTAGCGGAACTGGAAGGCGACCAGCCCGTCGGCGCGAGTGCTGCCGCCAATTTGCGACAGTGGCAGCTGCTCGGGCTTGCCACCACGCGCTCCCTCGACACGGATGTCCACGGTGCCGGAAGCGGCCGCATCCTGGCGCATGGATTGCACCAGCATCAGATTCAGCCGGTAATGGGACTCGGCGCTGCCGGCCTGGATCTGGAAGCTCTGCACGCGCAAGCCGCCGATCCCGTCCTCGGGCGAGACGATGCCGCGATAGAACGTCAGCTCCTCGCGATGCTTCAGCACCTGCGCCTGCAGGTCGGCCAGGCTCTTTTCCACTTCCGCATACGCCTGGTGCTCCACGTTGCGCGTCAGCTCGGCAGCGGCAACCTCGGCGCGCAATTTCTCATTGGCGCTGGTGAGCGTCTCGATCTGCGCCGAGAACTCGCGGCGGCGCTGGATTTCGGCGAATTTGTTGTAGCCGCCATCGAAACGGCCCCACTCGTAGACCAGGTACAACAGCAGCACCACGCCCAGCAGGCTGCCGCCGATGAGCAGGCGCCGTTGCCACAGCGGGCGGGAGCGGACGACGAACCGCCCGGTCCGCAGGCTTCCCGGGTCAGCCATGCCTCTCAGATCCCATGCACTTGCATCCCGATAACGGTATAACCTCTCGCGGCCATTACATCACATCCGCAAGGCGCGTCACGGCATGCTCTGGTTCAAGGCTTTCCACATCGTCTTCGTCGTCACCTGGTTCGCAGGTCTGTTCTACCTGCCGCGCCTGTTCGTGTATCACGCCACCGCCACCGATGCGGTGAGCAACGAACGCTTCAAGGTCATGGAGCGGCGCCTGTTCGTGATGATGACCATCGGCGCGGTGCTGAGCATCGTCTTCGGCGTTTCGATGCTGGTGCTGGCACCGGCGCTGCTGTCCTTCGGCTGGCTGCACGCCAAGCTGACGCTGGTGGCGATCCTGATCGGCTACCACCTGTGGTGCTACCGACTGATGCTGGACTTCCGGGCCGACCGCAACCGGCACTCCGAACGTTGGCTGCGCGGCTTCAACGAGGCTCCCGGGCTGCTGCTGATCGGCATCGTGCTGCTGGTGGTGCTCAAGCCGTTCTAGCAGGCACTACGCTGGCTCGCCGGCGCCGTTGGGGCTGCGTTTTCTCACCAGATTGCGCAGATTCTTCTCGCTGTCCGACCAGTCCGGCAGCGCCGGCGGATCGTCCGGCCAGGCACGACGCGCCAGTTCGTCGAGCGCACGCACGTAGACGGCGCGCTTGAAGTAGATGACTTCCCGCACCGGGGTCCAGTAATCCACCCAGCGCCAGCGGTCGAACTCAGGCTGCGAGGTCGAATCGAAATGCAGCCGGTCCTCTGACGAACGGAAACGCAGCAGGAACCAGCGCTGCTTCTGGCCGATGCATTGTGGATGAGTGTTGCGGCGGACGTATTGGCGTGGCAGCCGATAACGCAGCCAATGACGCGTCGAGGCGACCAGCTCGACGTCGCGCTCCTCCAGCCCGATCTCCTCTTTCAGCTCGCGGTACAGCGCCTGCTCCGGCGCCTCGTTGCGCATCACGCCGCCCTGCGGGAACTGCCAGCCGCGCCCGCCAGTGCGTCCGCCGAGAAATACCTGGCGGTCGTCGCGGATCAGCACGATCCCGACGTTGGCGCGAAACCCTTCTGCATCGATGAAATCAGTCATGACGGATTGGAGGAGGTCTTGGGCCCGATTGTTCCACAAGCCTCCGCGCTCAATCCACTCAGCGTTCTTGTCGACGTGGCCTGCGACCCTTAACCTGCCGGCCCCAAGTGAACCTTTCATCCTCACGCATCACTGCAATCTACGGCCTGCTGGCGCTCGCGGCGCTCGGCGTGCTCATGCTGTCCGTGCTGAGCGGCAGCGTGTCTTTGAGCCTGGACCAGATCCGCGGCAGTCTCGCCGGCGACGGCGATTCGCTGGCTCACTCGCTGATTTTCGATCTGCGCCTGCCGCGCGCGCTGACGGCGTTCGCGGCAGGCGGCCTGCTCGCTGTCGCTGGCGTGCTGATGCAGGTCCTGCTGCGCAATCCCCTCGCCGATCCTTTCGTGATGGGTGTGTCCGGCGGCGCTGCGGTCGCCGCCTTGTCCGCGATGCTGCTGGGCTTGGCAGGACTCGCCGTGGATGCCGCCGCGACGGCCGGGGCGCTGCTCACCACCTTGATCGTCTTCAGCCTGGCTCACGGCACCGGCGGCTGGACACCGGCGCGGCTGCTGCTCACAGGCATCGTGATGGCGGCGGGCGCCAGTGCCGTCGTCAGCTTGCTGCTCGCGCTCGGTGACGAGAATCAGTTGCGCGGGATGCTGTTCTGGCTCATGGGCGATCTGTCGATGAGCTCGCGGCCGTGGACGTTGTTGTCGCTGTTCGCAGTGGCATTGCTCATCGTCATGCCGTTCGCCCGACAGCTGAATGTGCTCGCCCGCGGAGAGCTTCAGGCACGTGTGCTGGGTGTGTCGGTGCGCGCTACGCGAATCGGCATCTTCATAGCAAGCTCATTGCTGACAGCAGCAACCGTGACCACTGCCGGCACGATCGGCTTCGTGGGCCTGGTGACGCCGCACCTGGTGCGGCTGATGCTGGGTGCCGATCACCGGCTGGTGCTGCCCGCGTCCGCCCTCCTCGGCGGCACGCTGGTCATGATTGCCGACCTGTGCGCCCGCGTGCTCTTCGCCCCGCGTCAGCTGCCCGTGGGAGCGCTGACTGCGATCGCAGGCGTGCCGCTGTTCCTGATATTGATGCGGCGGACCAGCAAATAGGCTCAGCGGCGCTCGAACGCCACCACGTGATCCGGCTCGATGCGGATGCCGATGCGCTCGCCGACCGCATGATCGTGATGGCTCGGCACCAACGACAGCACGCGCGCGCCGCTCGGTAATTTCAGGGTGTAGAGAAAATCGGCGCCACGGAACGCCCGCTGGCACACCTCGGCCTGCAGCTGGCTGGCGTCATCGTGAATCACATCGTCCGGACGCAGCAGCAGATCCACCTGACTGCCGTTGGTCCAATCGGCACGTCCATTGGCGTGCATCAGCCCCAGCTCGGTCTGGAACGTGCCGGCGCCGACGACTTCGCCGGCGATGAACACGCCCTGGCCGATGAAGTCGGCGACGAAGCGGCTCGCCGGCCGGTGATACAGCTCGTAGGGCGAATCCCATTGCTCCAGCCGGCCGTTGCTCATCACGCCGACCAGGTCGGCGACCGCAAAGGCTTCCTGCTGGTCGTGCGTCACCAGCAATGCCGTTGCGTTCAGGCTCTTGAGCACCGCGCGGACCTCGGTGCCGAGGCGCTCACGCAGTTCCACGTCGAGACTGGAAAACGGCTCATCGAGCAGCACCAACTCCGGCTCTGGCGCGAGTGCACGTGCCAGCGCAACTCGTTGCTGCTGCCCGCCGGATAGCTGATGCGGATAGTGCGAACGATGCTCGGCAAGGCCCACCGTGGCCAATATGTCTTCCGCACGCTTGATCCGCGCAGACTGCGGCAGGCGATGCAGGCCGAATGCAACGTTCTGCAGTACCGTGAGATGCGGGAACAGCGCATAGTCCTGGAACACCATGCCGATGCGACGGCTCTCCGGCGGCGCGAGAAAATCAGGCGTCGATAGCACGCGTCCGTGCGCCTGGATCTCGCCGCGGTCCACCGGCTCGAACCCGGCGATACAGCGCAGAGCCGTCGTTTTGCCGCACCCGCTGGGGCCCAGCAGGCATCCGATGGAGCCTTCCGCGAGCCGAAAGCTCAAACCATCGACAGCCTTGCGGACACCGAAGAAACGCGCAACGTCGCGCAGCTCAAGCCACATGCGCACCTCTGCGTGTGAGCATTGCCGCCGGCACCAAGCCGACCAGAACGATGGCGACAGCCGGCAGCGCGGCGCGCTCCCATTCACCTTCCGAGGTCATCTCGAACACCCGCACGGCCAGCGTATCCCAGCCGAATGGCCGGGTGATGAGCGTGATCGGCATTTCTTTCATTACGTCGACGAACACCAGCGTTGCCGCTGTCGCCAAACTGGTGCGTAGCAACGGCACGTGCACCTTGCGCAGCAGCGCACCGCCGACCACACCCAGCCCGATGGCCGCTTCGTCGATACTGTGCGTGACGCGCTGCAGGCCGCTTTCGATGGGATTGAACCCGACTGCAAGAAATCTCGCGAGATAGGCAATCAGTACCGTGAGCAGCGTTCCCTGCAACAACAGCACCGGTGCCGAGGCGCCGAGCCAGGAGCGCAGCAGGTCCTGCAGAAAATTGTTCAGCAGGATCACCGGAACCAGAATGCCGACCGCCAGAACGGTTCCCGGCACGGCGTAACCGATGGTCGCGATGCGAATGACGCTGCGCGTCAGCATGGTCGGGCGACGACGCAGTACGTATGCCAACAGCACGCTCGCGGCGACGATGACGACCGCGGCGCTGACAGCGAGGAACAGGCTACGGGCGACGAATCCGAAATAGCGCGCATCCAGATCCGACATGGCGCGAGTGAACGCCCAGAACAGCAACTGCACGATCGGCAGAGCAAACGCCAGCACGAACACCAGGCCGACCATGCACACGGCCGAATACCGCGCCAGCGGCCCCAGCTGCATTCGCGGTGCCTCACGGCTGAGATCGCGACTGCTGGAAAAATGTGCGGCCGTCCTGGAACGGCGCTCCAGCATGAAGGCGAGCAATACGAAGAGCATCAGCACGCCCGCAAGCTCCAGCGCTGCGCTCACCGAGAACATGCCGAACCAGGCACGGTAAATGGCCGTGGTGAAGGTGTTGTAGTTGAACACGGAGACTGCGCCGAAATCGGCCAGCGTCTCCATGACGATCAGAGCGATGCCCGCCACGATCCACGGACGCGCCATCGGTATCGCCACCCGCCAGGCCGCCGCTCGCCGGTCGTAACCGAGCGTCTGCGCCGCCTCGAGTGCGCGTCCGCCCTGCGTCAGAAAGGCGCTGCGCGCCATCAGATAGACGTAGGGATAGAAAGCCAGCGACAGCACGAAGATCGTGCCGCCGGTGGAACGGATGCGCGGAAACCAGCTGGAGCTGCCGAAGACATCGCGCAGCCACGATTGCAGCGGCCCGGCGTAGTCGAGAAAGCCCACGGCGACGAACGCGAGCACGTAAGCCGGGATCGCCAACGGCAACAGCAACGCCCAGTCGAAGAAGCGGCGGCCGGGAAACTCGCACATGGCGGTCAGCCAGGCGAGGCCGGTGCCGAGCGTGCCGCCGATCAACGCCACGCCGATCACGAGCTTCACCGTGTTGGCAACGACCTCGGGCAACACGTACTGGGCAAGATGCGCCCAGACTTCGGCTTCCGGCGAAAACGCCGCGCTGACGATGACGACCAGCGGAACCAGCGCCGGCAGACACAACAGCAGCGTGAAGGTCGCGCCCAGCCGCGATCCGCGCCAGAACTGACGCGGTGGCGGCGACTCGGATGAAGAGCTCATCGCGAGCGAAGGTGCTGTTTCAACGATAGCCCGCGCGATCCATCAGCTTCACCGCGATCGACTGCAACTCTCCGGCTTTGGCCACGTTCATCGGGCTTTGCTTGAAATCCCCCCAGGCCAGCACCGCCGGATCGGCCTTCACCGCGGGACTGGCCGGATATTCCAGATTCAGGCCGGCGAACAAGGCCTGCGCTTCGGGCTGCGACAGCCATTCCAGGAACTTCTGCGCGGCCTCTTTGTGCGGCGCGTGCGTGGTCACGCCGGCGCCCGAAACGTTCACGTGCACACCGTTCGCCACCTGGTCAGCCCAGAACAGCTTGAGCGGCAACTCCGGTTTCTCGCGCAGCAGGCGGCCGAAATAGTAGGTGTTCACCAGGCCCACGTCGCACTGACCGGCGGCGATCGCTTCCATCAGCAGCGTGTCGTTGGAGAACGGCTCGGTGGCCAGATTGGCAACCCAGCCCTTGACGATCGACTCGGTCTGCTCCTCGCCGTATTCGGCGATCAGCATGGCGACCAGCGACTGGTTGTAGACCTTCTTGGAGGTCCGCAGGCACAGCTTGCCCTTCCAGCGCTCATCGGCGAGCGCCGCATAGTCGTTGAGTTCCTCGGGCTTCACCCGCTCGGTGCTGTAGACGATGGTGCGTGCACGCACCGACAGGCCGACCCAGCGGTCCTGCGGATCGCGCAGGCTGGCCGGAATGTTGGCATCGATGGTCGGCGACTCGATGGATTGCAGCAGGCCTCGGTCGGCGGCATGCCACAGCTCGCCGGCATCGACCGTCATCAGGATGTCGGCCGGCGAATTCGCGCCCTCGGCCGCCAGCCGCTCGATCAAGGGTCCGGCATCGTCGGTGACGAAGCGCACCGGCATGCCGGTTTCCGCGGTGTAGCGATCGAACATGGGCTTGATCAGCTGCTCGTTGCGAGCGGAGTACACCACCAGTTGCTCCGGCGGCCGCGAACAGGCGGCCAGTACCGCCAAACCCAGCACGCCCAGCATCGCGCTCGCGCGCCGCATCGAAATCGAGCTCATGAAATTCCTCGTCCGCGCCTGATAGATGCGAATGACTCGCATTAAGAATCTTAGCACGGCGCGACGGCGATCCGGGGCGCGACGCGAGGCAGAAATAGCGATTCGTGTGGAGGGCTCCGCGCTCAGGCCAGCTCGACCCGGTTGCGGCCCTGCTCCTTGGCTCGATACAGGGCAGCGTCCGCATTGGCAAGCAGGCGCTCCGCCGCTGCCTTGAGGTCGGGCTCGTGGCGTTCGGGCATGATGCCGGCGACACCGATGGATACGGTGAGATTCAGGCTGACGCCGGGCGAGACTTCCAGCGGCGTGCCACATACCGCAATCCGAATTCGCTCCGCCAGCGCGGCGGCCTGCGCTGGACTGATTTCAGGGGCAAGCACCACAAACTCATCACCACCGAAGCGTGCTGCCGCGTCGCTGTCGCGAATATGCGCGTCGACACGCTGCGCCGCTTCTCGCAGCGCCATGTCGCCTGCGAGATGGCCGTGCTGGTCGTTGATCTGCTTGAAGCGATCCAGGTCGATGAGCAGGCAGGTCAGCCCGGTGCCCTGGCGCTGCGCCCGCGCCAGTTCTTCCTTGAGGCGCGCATTCAGATAACGACGGTTGTGCCAGCCGGTGAGGAAATCGGTCAGTCCACTGCGCACCAGGCGGGCGCGATTCACGGCATTCTCGATGGCGAAGGAAGCGATGACACCCAGGTGCGCCAGGAAATCCGTCGCCAGGTGGCGCGAAAAGCGTTTCTCGTCGGCGCTGCCGAAATTCAGGCTTCCCTGCAAGCGGTCCTGCCGACGCAGCGGAATCAACGCGACGCTGCGCAGCGACTGCTCGCGCGGAAACAGCAGCTGGTGATCGCATCCCATGTAGGGCCCGAGCCAGGGCTTGTGGAACGAGGCGAACTGCGGCGTCAGGCCCACCATGCTGTCGGCGAAGATCACCTGGGGAAAATCCGTGGTGTTCAGGTGATCGGCGATCAGCAGATGCCGGATCTCGTGCTGCGGATCCCATAGCAGCAGCGTCACCGATTCCAGGCCGTAGGATCCGAGCAGGCCCTTGCAGATCGCCTCGAACAGCTGCGCCAGACTGTCGGCCTTGAGCAGATCGAGTTCGCGCTCCTGGCTGCGCTTGAGCAGCCGCTCGTTGGCGGCGGCCTCCTCCAACAGGGTCGCGATGCGGGCACGCAGCTCCCGCACTTCATTCTCGAGATCGCGCACCGGCATGGTGCCTTCCCTTGGCGGTGAAACCGCCCTGTGGCTCAACGTTCCCTGACGCGTCCCGCAAGGTACTCGCGTCCACGTTGCATCATGCTGACGAACTCCGGCGCATCCTGCGTGCTCACACTGCGCCATAGGCGCTCGACCGCATCACGCAAGGCCGCCAGCGATTCGCGGCCATAGTCGTTCAGGCTCTGGATCTCGAAATAGAGTTCCGGACTCTCGCCGGCAACCTTGGTGGCCACGTCGACCTGCGCGTCGTAGGTGGTACTGGAAAGCTGAGCCAATCGCGGCGCGGCTTCGCCACTTTCCGCCAGCGCCGTGAAGAAAGCGATGTTCAGCGCGTGCGACAAGCCGAGTACGTAAGCGATCAGGCGGTCGTGCTCGTCCAGCGTCATGACCACGCGCTCGGCCATGGTCGACGCGAACAGGCTCTGCGCTTCGTCGATGGCTTCCTTGTTGCCCACGTCGATGAAGATCACGTGGCGCCCCGACAGCAGCTCGGTGTCCGGACCGAACATGGGATGGACCGACGTGACCCGGCAGCCGGCGTCGCGCATCGCATTGAGCCCCAGGCGCAACGGCGACTTGAGCGAACCGATGTCGAACACGATGCCGCGTGGCTGGCGCGCCGCCAGCTCCTGCAGGATCGTGTTCGCGATCTGCAACGGCGTCGCGACCACGATCAGGTCATGGTCGAGCGACGCGGTGCGCCAATCCTCGAAATAGGCGAAACCCTCGACCCGCGCGGTGGGGTCAGCGACCATGACGTTGTAGCCCTGCGAAGCCAGGAACTCGACGAACCAGCGGCCCATCTTGCCCGCGCCGCCGATCACCAGCGCCGAACGGCCGCTGCCTCGTCCGCCGGCAGCGACACGAATGCGCTCCTGCGTCGTCAGCGAGCCACGGATCAGCAGACGCATGACCGACTCGGCCAGATCGGGAGACAGCTGCAGCGACTCGGCAGTCTCACGGGCACGCAGCAGCACGTCCCGCTCGCGTTGATAGTCGCGCGTGCCACGGCCGGTCGCCCGCTTGGCTTCGGCAACCTCGCGACTGAGCGTCTGGCGCTCGGCAATCAACGTAAGCAGCTGCTGATCCAGCGCGCTCAGACGTGTGCGTAATTCTTCAAGTGTCATTCGGGGTGGGACGAGTTGCAGGAAACGCTGCGTTTTTCATTTTTACCGGGTGCGCCACGACCCGGCAAGCGTCGGCGTCCGCTGACGGTGGCCGGCTGGCATAATCGTCGCCGGCCTGTTCGGAAAACCCGCCCCATGCACACCAACGCCTTTCTGCCCGAGCCGCTGCCCGCCAATCCGATGCCCCTGTTCGCCGCCTGGTTTCGCGAGGCGCGGGAGCACGCGTTGCAGCCGAATCCCGACGCAATGGTGCTGGCGACAGTCGGTGCGAATGGAGCGCCATCAGCGCGGGTGGTCTTGTGCAAGCTGCTGTCGGAGGCCGATGGCTACGTCGTTTTCTTTACCAACCACCAGTCGCGCAAAGGGCGCGAGCTGAGCGGCCATCCGCGGGCTGCGGCCGTATTTCACTGGGACGGACTGCATCGGCAGGTCCGCATCGAAGGTCCGGTCGTGCGCTCGCCGCTGCCTGAAAGCGACCAGTATTTCGCCAGTCGCGCACTCAACAGCCGCATCGGCGCATGGGCCAGCGAGCAGAGCGAACCCCTGGAATCGAGGGCAACGCTGGCGGCGCGCGTCCAGGCCGCAGCAAATCGATTCGGTATTCCGGCCGGCGCGACCAGCGGCGACGTTCCCCGTCCGCCACATTGGGGCGGCACCCGTATCTGGATCGATACGCTCGAGCTGTGGGTGGAAGGTCCAGGGCGTGTGCACGATCGCGCGGTATGGAAGCGCGACCTGACCCGGGCCGACGAATATTCCTTCAGCGCCAGCGCCTGGCGTGCGACCCGACTGAATCCGTAACGGGCCTGAACATCGCGCCGAACGCGGCTCTGGAGCCAGCCAAGGGGCCTGGATTCCCGGCGAACACCGTCATGCGCCAGGCATGACGCGCCGGCGGATCACTTCACGACTTTCAGGGTGGGCCTGCTGCGCTTGACCTCGCCACCGGTCGGTCCCGGCCCGGGCTCTGGTGGGGTCTGCGGCGGTGGAGGCGCATCGGCTTCGGAGAAGATCATGCCCTGCCCGGTCTCGCGGGCATAAATCCCCAGCACTGCGAGGATGGGGACGCTGACGTCGTAGGTGGCAGCCCCGAAGCGGGCGCGGAACACCACGCCATCGTTGCTCAGGTTCAGACTGCTGGTGGCATTCAGGCTGATGTTGAGGATGATCTTGCCGCCCTGCACGTACTGCCGCGGCACATCCACCCCTTCGATCGAAGCATCGACCACGATGTGCGGCGTTTGCTGATTGTCCGAAATCCACTCGTGCATGGCCCGCAACAGGTACGGGCGACGGGACTTCAGAACAGGAGCATCGGTCATGACAGTGGCCTTGAGAAACTCTCAGGCACGCATTTCCTGTTCGAGGCGCGACAGACTGTGCCGGAAGGTGGGGCGCGCGAACACGAGGTTCATGTAGCGCGTGATCGCCTGCGCCTGCGGCGGCAGATCGATCTCCCAGGCCGACAGGCGCCACAGCACCGGAGCAATGGTCGCGTCGACGAGCGAGAACTCGTCGGACAGGAAATACGGCTTGGCTTTGAACACGTCGGCGCTGGCCAGGATGCTGTCGCGCAGGATCTTGCGCGCCTTCTGGCCGGCCTTGCGGTCGGGATCGTTGATCTGCTGCACCAGGCTGTACCAGTCGCGCTCGATCCGGAACAACGCCAGTCGAAACTGCGCCCGCTGCACCGGATCCACCGGCATCAGTGGCGGGTGCGGGAAGCGTTCGTCCAGGTACTCGATGATGACGCGCGAGTCGTACAGCACCAGATCCCGGTCCACCAGCGTCGGTACGCTGTGGTACGGATTCAGGTCGAGCAGATCCTCGGGCAGGTTGCCATCGCTCACGTCGATGGTTTCGACGTGGATGCTCTTCTCGGCCAGTACGATCCGCGTGCGGTGACTCCACACATCGTCGGCCTTTGAGAAGAGTGTCATCACGCGTGTTAGCCCGGCTGCAAGGATCGTATGAGTGTCTGTCGCGTTGCAGTCCGGCCCGCCGTTGCGGCGAGCCGAGCGCGGCGCGATCAGATCACTTCACGTCCTTCCAGTACTCCTTCTTGAGGAAATACGCCAACAGGAAGAACACCAACAGGAATCCCAGTACCTTCAG